>NZ_JBEXZS010000176.1:0-84545 GCF_040593685.1 Methylobacterium sp. EM32
CGAGGCCGAGGTCGAGATCCGCTACGTGGTTCCCGTCGGCCCGGATGGCGAGCGCGGACGCTTTTGTCAGTTGCGGAAGGACTATTTCGACCCGCCAACGCCGCCGGTACACCTGCGCGATCTGCGCCGCGCCGACGCTCGCAGGCAGGTTGCTCCACAGCCAGAGCGTCCGGTCGCCCTCCGTCGTCAGGGTCGTCAAGCTGAGCGCGATGCGCCGCCAGGAGACCTCGCTCCCCTCCAGGGTGATGCTCTGCTCGCGCAGCGTGCCGGTCTCGCAGGCCCCGCACTCCTGCCACTCCCCCTGCGCGCCCAGGCGGGGATGGTTGCCGTGCTGGCGCACCACGAAGTGGCTGCCCGCCGCGACCAGCCCCTCCAGCCAGGGCCGGACGCAGAAGTGCCGATCGGCGACCCAGACCTGACCGGGCGCAGCGCCATCCAAGAGGGCCCGGGCCAGCGTCCGCTCGTCGGCATAGGCATCTTCGGCCGCCACCAGGTCGACGGCCAGGCCGGTGTCGGGATCGTAGACCACCAGGGTTAGCCCCGGCAGGGCGGCGCCGCGAAGCGCACGCAGGGGCTTCAGACGCTTGTCGCTGCCGGGCAGATGGTTGCCGTCCAGCGCGCGCAGCGCGTAGCCCGGCAGGCTCGGATGACCGGTGCCCGCGGCCGTCATCACCGGGGCCAGCCGGGCCGCGCTGCCGCGCACGAGGGCGCGCAGCAGCGCGGGTTCGGTGCGGTTGACCTTGTCGTAGAGGGCGGGAAGCGAGACGGTTAGGTCTTCGGCTTCACGGGCGGCCGCGTGCAGGGAGGAGCGCAGGCCGAGCGCCACGAGCATCATCAGCCGGACGACGGTGGAGAACAGCAACTCGCGCGTGTACTGCCACTGTCGATGCTGGTCGAACACCTCGTCGACCCAGCCGGCCGGCAGTGCGTGTTCCAGGGCCGTGCGCGCCATCAGGCTCGTCGGTGCATACTTCTCGAACCGCTCGATGACCGCAGACCAGAGCGGATCGGATCCTTGCGATGCTTCACACATTGCAAGGATATAGTTACGGTAATCGTACCTTAAAAGGCATGGCTCTCAGATGCCGACGCGGCAATGGCGATCCATCTTGAATTCTTCATGCTGAGCGCAGTCGTCCCGGACCTCGGGCATGGCGGAAATTCAAGAACGAAACCAAGGGTTGGAGGACGCGCAGGCGGGCTCTCCCGCTTTCGCTCAGCGACACCACGCGAAGGGACACGACCGGCCGAGCCGAGTGCAATCAATCCGAGCGAGGTGGTCAATGGGAGGTAAGGCATGGCGGCCGAAGTGCCGCTGCAACAGCCCGATCGGTAAGAGTCCGTTCACCCCGACCCTCTCGCATAGGCGACATGACCTAGCTCCAGGCATCCGCCCTCATGCGCCTCCTTCTCGCAACGGCCCTCCTCGCTGCCGCGTGCTGCTCCTCCCTTGCCGCCGCACCCTCGCCGTTCCGCGCGGCCCTGGCGGCAGCCGGCGGCTGCGGCGCGCACCGCACCCTCGTGGAGCAGAGGCTCGGCCGGCTCAGCGCCGCCACGGCGGATGCCGTGCCGCAGGGCGAGGCCGACTTGTTCGGCAAGCCGGCCGGGCAGTGGACCGAGGATGAGATCCGCGACGCCCTGTCCGCTTTCGCAGCCTGCGAGACCCGCTCCGGGCCGGCCGGCACCGGATGGAGCGGACGCCTCGACCGCGACCTGCGCGGCCTCGACACGGCCCTGCGCCGGGCCATCGTGGTCGGGCATGCCCGCCCCGCCATCGAGGCGGGTGAGGAGCGGGCGCCGCACGGATCCAACCGCGGTGGCGCGCCGACCGGCCCCACCCGGCTGCGGCAAGGCCCGGCCTTCACCCCAGCCCTGCGGAGCGGCGGCAGCGCACCGCAGGGCCCGCGACCCGGCGCGACACCCGGCGACACCCCGCCCACGGAAGAGCCACACACCGTCGCCGTGCCGGCCGCCTCCCCCGACGCGTCGGATGATACGCCGCCCGTCCGGACATGGCGCACGCAGCCGCCGACTGCCGACGCCGCGCTAGATGCGCCGTCCCGCTCCAGGCCGGTGCCGGTCGCCGCGCACCGGCCACCGACTGAGCGGACGCAGTGCCCGCTCAGTTCCCTCGCCTTCGAGCTGCTCCAGGCCGAGATGCGTCTCTCCGAGGTCGAGGGCCTGCTCGGCTGCCGCGGCACCATCGATGCCACCGCGACAATCCCCGGGCTCGGCACCTTCGAGACGTATCTCTGGTCGGACCGCGGCAACGGTAGCGCCACCATCACGCTGGTCTTCCAGAACAAGCGCCTGCGCTCGAAGGCGCAGCGCGGCCTCGGCCTCGAAGCCGGACGGGGCGGCTGAGCGATAAGTCGGGAGGCCGCGGCCCTGCGCCTGTGGCGCCACGAGCTCGCGGTCTTCGCCAGCAACACCGCATGCGCCCGTCCCTCGCCCAGATCCTGAGCTTCGTCGGCGGCGACGTCGACACGCTCGGCTTTCTCGCCCTGCAGGACCTGTTCACCGCTCATGTCATAAGACTTCCGATTGATCGCTCGGCGATTGCTGCGCAATCGCTTTCGCGACGCGGAAGTCGGCTTCGCTCAGGTGTGTGGGGCCGTAGGCTGCACCGCGCAGGCTGATGATACGATGTCCGGAAGGAATCTTCCGGACATCGTATCACCCGCAACTTCGTGACCTTCGGCGCCACAATGGTGCAGGGCGCCACCGGTGCCTGGGCAAAGCTCCTGGTGCTCCCGATCTTCTGCATCGCGGTTCCTCTGACCCGCCTGGCGAGCCGCCGGCTGGACGAGGCGGGCCGGCCGAGCAGGCAGGCCGACGCAGGATCGTCCGCATGAGCGCCGCCGTCGCGGCCTTTGCGCTCGGCTGCGGGCTCGCGGCTCTGCTCTACTCCCTCGTGGCGCTCGCCCTCGCCCCGGCACCGATCCTCATCACCGACACGGATCCCGCCTCGGCGAAGGCCGCGTGACCAGGTTCTGCAGACGTCGCGCGCCGAGTTTCAGGGCCCCGGGAGGCGGTGAGCGCCTCCTCTCCCACGATGCGCACCGCCGCGCGCAAACCTGAGCCGAACCCGAGCTTCATACACTTGCATTTCGGAAATTACATCTGTTAGAACGGCTGTGGAAACGCATGCCGGAGTGCCGATGAACGGCCCCACCCATCACGCCCTCTTCCTCCACGGTCCCTACGACGCGCGCCTCGCGCCCTATGCGCTGCGCGACGGCCGGCCCGGCGAGACCCTGCTCAACGTCGCGGCGGTCGGGCTCTGCGGCTCCGACCTGCACTACTTCAAGGATGGCGGCATCGGCGCGGCGACCATCGCGCAGCCCTTCGTGCCCGGGCACGAATTCTGCGGCCGGTTGACCTGCGACGATCCGGAGCTCGGCCTAGCCCGCGGCACCCTGGTGGCGGTCGATCCCAACAAGGCCTGCGGCCATTGCGAGTTCTGCGAGCGCGGCCACCCGAATCTCTGCCCGAACGTCGAGTTCATCGGCGCACCGCCCTTCGACGGCGCCATGACCGAGCAAATCTGGGTGCCGAAGAGCCAGGTCGTGCCGCTGCCGCCGCATTTCACGCCCCTCGACGGGGTGATGCTCGAGCCCCTCGGGGTCGCGATCCACGCGGTCGACCTCGCCAAGCCGCGCCTGCTCGAGCGGGTCGCGCTGATCGGGCTCGGGCCGATCGGCCTTCTGATCCTGCAGGTTCTCAAGGTGGCCGGGGCCGGCGAGATCCTGGCGGTCGACCCCCAGGAGCACCGGCGCGACCTGGCCCTCCGCCTCGGCGCGACCTCCGTCGGCGCCTCGGTCGAGGAGATCCGCGGCTGGACGCGGCACGAGGGCTGCCCGCTGGTGGTCGAGGCGACCAACGCCCCCGAGGGGTTTCGCGACGCGGTGCGGGCAGCCAAGATCGGCGGCCGGGCCGTGCTCGTCGGCATCCCGGACGGCGACGTCTACACGATGCCCGCCGCCGAGGCCCGGCGCCGCGGCCTCAAGATCAAGTTCGCCCGCCGGATGGGCGAGGTCTATCCTCGCGCGATCGCCCTCGTCGAGAACCGGCAGGTCGACGTCGCCAGCCTGGTCAGCCACCAGGTCGGCCTCGACGGGGCGGCCGCCGCCTTTGGACGCCACGCCCAGAACACCCCCGGCGTGGTCAAGACCCTGATCTACCCCAACGGACAATGACGCCATAACAACAACGCCATAACGAGGGATCGATGAGGAAGCGCATGAGAGGCACCGCCGCGGCCCTGGCCGTCCTGGCGGGCGGGACCGTCGCGGGAGCGACCCTGTGGCAGGTCCCGGCCCGGGCCGCCGACTGGCTGGAGAGCGCCGCCGCCCCCCTCAAGGGCACCGCCGTCACCACCACCTTCCTCGACCGGCCGGGCTACCGCGCCATCATCAAGCTCTTGCCGGAATTCGAGAAGAAGACCGGCATCAAGGTCAACTACGAGATCGTCCCCTACGAGAACGCCCGCGAAAAGCAGGTCCTGAACTACACCTCGCGCGGCGACCTCACGGTGGCGCTGGTCGACCTCGTCTGGATCGGCGAGTTCGCCGAGAACGGCTGGATCGAGCCGATCGACGGCCTCAAGGGCGACGCCAAAATCACCGACCCGAACCTGAACTTGCAGGGCTTCTTCCCGCTCCTGCTCGACGCCTTCGGGTCCTGGGGCGGCAAGGTCTACGGCCTGCCCTTCGACAATTACTCGGGCCTCCTGTTCTACAATGCCTGCATGCTGAAGGAGGCCGGCTTCGACAAGCCGCCGGCCACTTGGCAGGCACTGCTCAAGGACTACGCGCCGAAGCTGACCAAGGCCGACAAAAACCAGTACGCCTTCGCGCTGCAATCGCGCCGCGGCGAGACCCAGTCGGCCGACAGCTTCATGCGGGTGCTGTGGCCGTTCGGCGGCTCGCTGCTCGACAAGAATTTCAAGTCCAACCTCAACAGCCCCGAGAGCCAGGCCGGCCTGCAGTTCCGCCAGGACCTGATGAAGTTCATGCCGCCGGGCGTCGTCAGCTTCGACCACAACGAGGCGGTGAATGCGCTGGCGCAGGGCCAGGTCGCGATGATCACCGAATGGTCGGCCTTCTACGGCACGCTCGCCGATCCGAAGACCTCGAAGCTCGGCGACTGCCTGGCGGTGGCGCCGGAGCCGGAAGGCCCGGCCGGGCGCCTGCCGGCGCTCGGCGGCTTCTCCCTCGCGGTCGCCTCGCAGGCCTCCGACGCGGAGAAGAAAGCGGCCTGGCTGTTCATCCAGTGGGCCACCTCGGAGGCGATCGCCCGCCCCTATGTCGAGGCCGGCGGCATCTCGGGCCGCTCGGCGATCTACCAGCAGCCCGACATCAAGGCCTCCTACAAGTTCGTCGAGCCGATGGTCGCCTCCTGGCAGAAGGGCGTGCCGCAATACCGGCCGCGCTTCCCGGCCTGGCCGGCGATCTCCGAGGTCGTGGCCGAATGGGGCTCAAAGATGATGCTGGGCGAGACCACCCCGGCGGCGGGCGCCAAGGAGATCGGCACCCGCATGGAGGGGATCCTGGCCAAGGAAGGCTATTACTCGGGCAAGAAGGCGCTGCTGCAGTAGGGCGGCGGACGCGGCGGGGGCCCCGCGCCTTCATTCTGCGCCTTCACATGAGGAGCGCGGGGTTCCCCTCTCCCCGCGGGCGGGGAGAGGGCCGCTGACCCCTTGGCGGGTCAGCGGCAAGCCCGAAGGGCGAGGGTGAGGGGGTGTCTCCGGAAGTGACTCCTCCGGCACCTCCCCCTGCACCTCCCCCTCACCCTCGCTCCGGCTTTCGCCTCCGCTTGCCGTGCCGCCTGAACGGCGACACGGCCCTCTCCCTGCCCGCGGGGAGAGGAGACATACCGGCCCGCTTCAGGAGAAACGCCCGTGTCCACCCCCTATCGCCAGGCCCTCGCTGAGCTGGAACACGTCTTCGACCGCCTCGACGACGCGGCCGTGGACGACGCCGTCGCGGCGATCACCGGGGCGGGGCGGATCGCGCTCCACGGCGTCGGGCGCGAGGGGCTGCAGGTGCGCGGCCTCGCCATGCGGCTGTTCCATCTCGGGCTGAAGGCGAGCGTCGTCGGCGACATGACGACCCCGCCGATCGGGGCCGGTGACCTTCTCGTGGTCTCGGCCGGGCCCGGCGGCTTCGCGACCATCCAGGCGCTGATCGGCATCGCCCACGCCGCCGGAGCAGCCGTACTGGTGGTGACGGCGCAAGCCGGCGGCGAGGCGGCGCGGCAGGCCGACCACGTTCTCGTCGTCCCGGCACAGACCATGGCGGATGACCGGGCGGACGATGGCGGCGGCGCCTCGATGCTGCCGATGGGATCGCTCTACGAGGGCGCCCTGTTCGTGCTGTTCGAGATCATGATCGTGAAGCTCCGCGCGCGGATCGGCGTCAGCTCCGAGGCGATGCGCGCCAACCACACCAATCTCGAATAACCCGCCTCGAATGACCGCACCTCTCGCAGAGACCCAGGCGACGCCCCCCGCCGACCCGGCCGCGCAGCGCCAAGCCGGCTCCGACCGGCTCAATCCCGGCTACGGCCGGCTGACGCCTGTGTGGTTCCTGCTGCCGGCGGTCGGGACGCTCCTGGTGATCGGGATCTACCCGACGCTGTTCGCGCTCGTGACCTCGTTCCGGCGCTACAACCTCGCCCGCCCGCGGGACGGCTTCCCGTTCGTCGGATTCGAGAACTACCTAGGCGTCCTCGGCGACCGGTCCTACTGGGACTCGCTCCTCCTCACCGCCAAGTTCTTCCTCACAGTGATGCCGGTCGAGCTCGTGCTGGGCATCGCCATCGCGTTGATGCTGCACCAGCCGGGCCTCCCCTTCCTGCGGGCGCTCGCCCGGGTCTCCCTGGTGGTGCCGCTTGCCACCACCTTCGCGGTGGTCGGGCTGATCGGGCGACTGATCTTCAACCGCGACTTCGGGGTCGCCAACCAGCTCCTCGGCCTCGTCGGGCTCGGCGGCGTCGACTGGCTCGGCTCCTCGGCCGGCGCCTTCGCGGCGATCGCCGTCATGGACATCTGGCAGTGGACGCCGTTCTGCGCCCTGATCTTTCTCGCCGGCCTGTCGATGGTGCCGGTGGAGATCGAGGAGGCAGCGCGCCTCGAGACGCCCTCGCGGCTCGCGCTCCTGCGCCACGTCCAGCTGCCCTACCTGCTGCCCGGGCTCACCTCGGTGCTGATCCTGCGCTCGGCCGACATCCTGAAGCTGTTCGACATGGTGTTCGTGATGACCCGGGGGGGGCCGGGCTCAGCCACCGACCTGATCTCGATCTACATCCAGCGGATCGGCTTCCGGGTCTTCGACATGGGCACCGCCTCGGCCCAGGCGATCCTGCTCCTCGTCGTCACGATCACCCTCAGCCGGCTCTACATCCGCCTCCTCTACAAGGAGATCGACCCGTGACCGGCCGCTCCGCCCGCCTGCTGCACGCCCTCGGGCTCCTCGTCACCCTGGGCTTCACCCTGTTCCCGTTCTACTGGATGGTGTCGTCGAGCCTGAAGGAACAGGCCGCACTGCTCGCCTCGCCGCCAGTCTGGCTGTTCCGCCCGACGCTCGCGAACTACGCCGAGATCTTCGCCGACCAGAAGGTCTCGGGCGCGATCCTCAACTCGCTGATCGTCGTCTGCACCACGACATTCCTGGCGGTCTGTCTCGGCACGCCGGCAGCGTACGCGCTCG
The DNA here is from genome assembly GCF_040593685.1 of Methylobacterium sp. EM32. Lineage (NCBI taxonomy): Bacteria > Pseudomonadati > Pseudomonadota > Alphaproteobacteria > Hyphomicrobiales > Methylobacteriaceae > Methylobacterium > Methylobacterium sp. EM32. The sequence goes on from NZ_JBEXZS010000176.1 coordinate 7,713, forward strand.
CCCGGTTCGAGTTCCGCGGCAAGCGCGACCTGTGGTTCTGGTTCATCTCGAACCGGATGATCAGTCCGATCGTGCTAGCGCTGCCTGTCTACCTGCTGGCGCTCCAGGTCAACCTGCTCGACACCCACCTCGTCCTGATCCTGATCTATCTCACCTTCAACCTGCCGATCGTGATCTGGATCTGCACCGACCAGTTCCGGTCGATCCCGCGCGACCTCGAACAGGCGGCGCGCCTGGAGGGGGCCGACCAGCTCACGATCTTCCGCCGGATCTACCTGCCGCTCGGCGTGCCCGGTATCGCGGTCTCGGCGATCTTCAGCTTCATCTTCTCGTGGAACGAACTGCTCTACGCCCTGGTGCTCACCCGCCGCCAGGTCCAGACCGCGCCCGTCGTCGCGACGAGCTTCATGTCCGGCTACGAGCTGCCCTGGGGCAAGATCATGGCGACCGGCACCGTCATCGTGCTGCCGGTGACTTTGTTCGCGCTCGCGGTCTCGCGCCACATGGTCCGCGGCCTCACCATGGGGGCGACGAAGTGACGAATCCGGGCGAAGCGACGACCCCAGGCGAAGTGACGGGCCCTGCCGTCGGCATCAACCTGTCGTTCTGCGTCAAGCGCTGGGTCACGCCGGCGCTCTGGGCGCCGCTGGTGCGGGACGCACTCGGCCTCGACCTCGTCCAGCTCACCTTCGACCTCGTCGATCCGCTCTGGCCCGACGCGGTGCTCGACGCCGCGGCGGACGACATCCGCGACACGGCGGCCCGCCACGGGATCGCGGTCCACAGCGCCTTCGTGGGGCTCGCCCATTACAGCTTCAACCAGCTGCTCCACCCCGACCCGCGCCTGCGCGACGTCGCCGAACACTGGCTCACGCGCGCCTACCGCTTCGCCGCCCGGGCCAGCATCCCCCGCGTCGGCGGTCCCCTCGGGGCGGTGGCGGCGCGGCCCGACGGGCACGAGCCGGACGCGATTCCCGAGGCCGATTACCGCGACCTGATCGCCCGCATGCACCGCCTCGCCGAGGCCGCGGCGGGCGAAGGCCTCACCGAACTCCTGGTCGAGCCGACGCCGCTGCGCCGGGAATGGCCCTGGACCGTCGACCAGGCCGTCCGGATGGCCGACGACCTCGCCGGCACCGCCCTGCCCTGGCGCTACTGCGTCGACTGGGGCCACGGCACCTACGAGCCGCTCTACGGGCGGGACCGGGCCGCGATGGAGCCGTGGTTCGAGGGGCTGGGGCCGCGGATCGGCGCGGTCCACCTGCAGCAGACGGACTACCAGCTCGACCGCCACTGGGACCTGACCCGGCCAGGCCGGGTCGACCCGCGCGCGGCCCTCGCCCTCCAGCGCCGCGCGGGACTCGGCGACGCACCGGTCTTCCTCGAGGTGTTCTATCCCTTCGAGCAGGACGACGCCTTGGTGCTCGATGCGGTGCGCCGCTCGGCGCTTCTGCTGCGCCAGGCGGCCGCGTGAGGACGGCGCCCGAGGCCGAGGCCGACCACGAGGGCGAGCATGTCCGCGCCCGGGTGGCCTGGTACTACTTCATCGCCGGCCTCAAGCAGCAGGAGATCGCCGACCGGCTCGGCATCACGCGCCTGAAGGTGAACCGGATCGTCGGCCAGGCCCGGACCGACGGCTCGGTGCGGATCGAGCTGCGGATGCCGCTCGCCCATTGCGTCGCCCTCGAGGCGCGGCTGCGGGACCGCTTCGGCCTCGCCGAGGCCGTCGTGGTGCCGGCGGTCGACGACCCTGCCGCCCAGCAGCGCGTCATCGGCGAGGCGGCGGGCACCCTGCTCGACCCCCTGCTGACCGAGGGGCGCGGCCTCGGCGTCGGCTGGGGCAGCACGCTCTCGGCGGCGGCCCGGCGGATCAGCCCGCGTCGGCTCTCCGGCGCCTGGGTGGCGGCCCTGATGGGCGGCCTCACCCGCGGCTCGGGCACCAACACCTTCGAGGTCGCGACGGAATTCGCCCGGGCGCTCGGGGCCGAATGCTACTACCTGCCGGCCCCAATCTACTGCCCGTCGAGCGAGAACCGGCTCGCGCTGCTGACCCATTACGGCCTCGCCGAGGCGATGCGGCGGGCCCGGCAAGCCGACGTCGCCCTGGTGGCGGCCGGCGACCTGTCCGACCTGTCGCTGCTGGCCCGCACCCAGACCGTGTCGGAGAACCGCGCGGCGCTGGCGGCGGCCGGCGCGGTCGGCGACCTGCTCGGCGTCTATCTCGACCGCGACGGCCAGCCCGTCGACCATCCGCTCAACGCCCGAGCGGTGGCCCTGCCGCCCGACGACCTGCGCGAGGTGCCGTGCTCGATCCTCGCCGCCGGGGGCCTGCACAAGGCGGGAATCGTGGCGGCGGTGCTGCGGGCGGGCTACGTCAACCGTCTGGTCACCGACGAGGTGGTGGCGGAGGCGATCCTGGACGAGGGGGAAGCGCGCGCGTGAGTGGAATCCCGACGAGCCGAGACCCGGCCCCCCGCAGGGACGGCGCCATGAGCGGCCCGCTCGTCCTCGCCGTCGATGTCGGCACCCTGTCGGCCCGGGCCGGGCTGTTTGTCGCGGACGGGCGCTGCCTCGCCGCGCGCCAGGCGCCGTTCCGGCTCCTGCGCCCGGCCGAGCACCAGGCGGTCTACCGCATTGCGGAGATCTGGGCGGCGGTGGCCGCTAGCGTGCGGGACGCGCTGGCGGCGGAGCCCGGCGCGGCCGCGCGGGTCGCCGGCCTGGCCTTCGACGCCACCTCGTCCCTGGCGCTCACCGCCAAAGGCGCGCCGCCGCTCGACGGCGAGGCCGACGTCGTGTGCTGGATGGACCACCGGGGCGAGGCGGAGGCGCTGGAGATCGACCGCACCGGCCACCGCTTCCTCGACCATGTCGGCGGTGCCGTCTCGCCGGAGACGAACCTGCCGAAGCTGCTCTGGCTCAAGCGCCACCGCCCCGAGGCCTTCGCCCGGCTGACGGCCGCCCGCGACCTCTGCGACGAGCTCGCCTTCCGGGCGACGGGAATCGATCGCCACTCGGTCTGCGGGCTGGCCTGCAAGTGGCCCTACCTGCCGAACGAGGCCGAGCCCTGGTGCCGCGACCTCCTCGACGGGCTCGGCCTGTCCGACCTGACCCGCCTCGGGAGCCTCGACGCGGCTCCCGCCCATGTCGGCTCGGTGCACGGCCCGCTCGGCGCGGACGCGGCGCGGGACCTCGGCCTGCCGCTCGGCCTGCCGGTGGCGGTCGGGCTGATCGACGCCGAGGCGGGCGCCCTCGGGGTGCTCGGCCGCGACTGCCGCCAGCGCCTCAACCGGGTGCTGCCGATGATCGCCGGCACCTCGACCTCGTTCATGCCCTTCGCCCCCGACCCGCGCCACGTACCGGGCGTCTGGGGGCCGTTCAAGGACGCGGTCTTCCCCGGCCTGTGGATGCACGAGGCCGGGCAGAGCCTGTCGGGCGCCGCCCTCGACGCGGTGCTGGCCCATCACCCGGCGAGCCCCGGGCCGCCGACGCCGGAGCGCCACGCGGCGGCCGCGGCGGCGGTTTTGGCCCGCCTCGACGTCGAGGGACCGGCCTTCGCCGCCCGGCGCCACATCGTACCGGACTGGCTTGGCAACCGGGCGCCGCTCGGCGACGGGCGGGTGCGGGCGCTTCTCACCGGCATCGGCGAGGAGACGAGCGAGCGGTCGTTCCTGGAGGCCTATTACGCCACCGCCCGGGCGCTCGCGCTGCAGACCCGGCACATCCGCGAGCACCTGAACCGCCACGGCTACGCCATCGATACGGTGGCGCTCGCCGGCGGGCACCGGCACAACCCGCTCCTGATGCGCCTCTACCGCGATGCGCTGGGCTGCACGCTGGTGGTCGGCGCAGCGGCCGAGCCGGTGCTGCTCGGCACCGCCATGGTGGCGGCGACCGCCGCGGGGCTCGTCCCCGACCTGTTCGGCGCCCTCGACGCGATGGCGCCCGAGCAGGCCGCGCTCACCCCCGACCCGGCCTGGGCGCGGGCGCATGAGCGCGCCTACCGCACCTACCTGACCCTGTTCGAGGTCCGCAACGCGTTCGAGCGCGACGCGCTCTCCGCCGAAGCCCGCCTCGCCGCCGACCACGGATAGACACCAGATGGCCTTCCTGAGCCTCGACGGCATCGTCAAACGCTACGGCGACCACACAGTGGTCGAGGGCGTCGGCTTTCGCGCCGAGAAGGGCGAGTTCATCGTCTTCGTCGGCCCCTCCGGCTGCGGGAAGTCGACCCTTCTGCGGATGATCGCCGGCCTCGAGGAGATCACCGCCGGGACGCTGGCGATCGACGGGCGCGAGGTCACCCATGTCGAGCCCGCCGCCCGCCAGGTCGCGATGGTGTTCCAGTCCTACGCGCTCTATCCCCACATGAGCGTGTTCGAGAACATGGCCTTCGGCTTGCAGATGGCGAAGATGCCGGCCGACGAGATCCGCCGCCGGGTCGAGGAGGCGGCCGCCATCCTGCAGATCGGGCCGCTGCTCCAGCGCAAGCCGCGCCAGCTCTCCGGCGGCCAGCGCCAGCGGGTCGCGATCGGACGGGCGATCGTGCGCCACCCCAAGCTGTTCCTATTCGACGAGCCGCTGTCGAACCTCGACGCCGAGCTGCGCACGCAGATGCGCATCGAGATCGCCCGGCTGCATCAGAAGCTCGGCGTGACGATGGTCTACGTCACCCACGACCAGATCGAGGCGATGACGCTGGCCGACCGGATCGTGGTGCTGCGGGCCGGCCGCATCGAGCAGGTCGGCACGCCGTCCGAGCTCTACGATGCTCCGGTCAACACCTTCGTAGCCGGTTTCATCGGCTCGCCGCGGATGAACTTCCTGCCCGCCACCGTGACCGAGGCGGCGGGCGGGCGCCTGACCCTGGCGCATCCGAGCTTCGTCGGCGGCCATCTCACCGCCCCCCGCCGCGGCGGCACGGAAGCGGGGACGAAGGTCGGCGACCGCGTCACGGTCGGGCTGCGGCCCGAGCACCTCGCTCTCGACGCCGCCGCCCCCTCGCTGCGCGCGCGGGCGGAGCTAGCCGAGAATCTCGGCGGCTCGACCCAGATCTACGCCCGTCCGGCGGAGGGCGACGCCCTGTCGATCGTCGCGCCCGGCCGCCCCGCCGTCGCGGTCGGCGACGAGCTGCCGCTGCGGATCGCGCCTGAGCAGATCTACCTGTTCGACGAGGCCGGGCTCGCGCTCTGACAGCGAGGAAGAATCCCCCGGCCCCCTCCCCCGACGCCGTGACCTCGAGCCCATGACCCGACCCGCCCGCTTCCTCGGCATCGACATCGGCACTTCTTCGGTGAAGGCGGTGCTCCTCGACGAGAACCAGACCTGCCTCGCCGAGGGCGGTGCGCCAGTGGCGATCGCGCGGCCGCGCCCGCTCTGGTCGGAGCAGGACCCGGAGGCGTGGTGGCAGGCAACCCTCGCGGCGGTGGCCGAGGCACGCGCCCGGGCACCGGGGGGCGAGCTCGGCGCCGTTCGGGGCATCGGCCTGTCGGGCCAGCAGCACAGCGCCACCCTGCTCTCGGCCTCCGGGGCGGTGCTGCGCCCGGCGATCCTGTGGAACGACGGCCGCTGCGGGGCGGAATGCGCCGAGCTCCTCGCCCGGGTGCCGGACTTCACGGCGCGCTCGGCCAACGTGCCGATGCCGGGCTTCACGGCCCCGAAGCTGCTCTGGGTCGCCCGGCACGAGCCCGAGATCTTTGCCCAGGTCGCCAAGGTGCTGCTGCCGAAAGACTACGTCCGCTGGCGGCTCTCCGGGTCCTTCGTGTCGGAGATGTCGGATTCCGCCGGCACGCTCTGGCTCGACGTGGCGGCGCGGCGCTTCGACGACACGCTGCTTTCCGCCTGCGGCCTCACCCGGGCACAGATGCCCGACCTCGTCGAGGGCTCCGAGGTCTCGGCCCACCTCTCGGCCGACGTCGCGGCAGCCTGGGGCCTGGGCGCCGACCGGATCCCGATCGCCGGCGGGGGCGGCGACAATGCCTGCTCGGCGGTGGGGATCGGGGCGGTGCGGGCCAGCGACGGCTTCCTGTCGCTCGGCACCTCGGGGGTGCTGTTCGCGACCACCGACCGGATGGTCTCCCTGCCCGAGCGCACCCTGCACGCCTTCTGCCACGCCCTGCCGGGGCGCTGGCACGGCATGGCGGTGGCGCTCTCGGCCGCCGCCTCCCTGTCCTGGCTCGCCGGGATCGTCGGGGAGACCGGCCAAGTCGGCGCCCTGATCGCCCGGGCCGAGGCCTTCGCGGCCGATCCGGACCGGCGCGCCCACGCGCCGGTCTTCGTGCCCTACCTCACCGGCGAGCGCACGCCCCACAACGATCCCGGCCTCACCGCCTCGTTCACCGGCCTCAGGGCCGAGCACGGCCTCGACGCGATGGTCTACGCGGTGCTGGAGGGCGTCGCCTTCGCGATGGCGGATTGCCTCGATGTGCTGCGCGAGGCCGGGGCAGCGCCGCGCCACTGCGTCGTCGTCGGCGGCGGCTCGCGCACCCCGTTCTGGAACCAGCTCATCGCCGACACCCTCGAACTCGAGCTGGCCTGCCCGCGGGGCGGCGAGCTCGGCGCCGCCTTCGGGGCGGCCAGGCTCGGCATGCTGTGTGCCGGCGGCACCGAGGCGGAGGTCTGCACCCGCCCGCCGATCCGCGGGGTGATCGCACCGGACAGGATCTTTGCCGGGGAGAGCGCGATACGGCGGCAGCGCTACCTGGCGGCGGGGCGGCTCTAGGCCGCAGTAATGAATGAACTATCGGAGCCAGATGACGATGGCTGCGAGCTTGACGAAGCCCATGCAGTTAATAAGTAATTTGTCATAGCGCGTAGCAACCGCCGAAACTGCTTCAGCTTGTTGAAGAAGAGCTTAATTTGGTTGCGCTCCTCGTCCATATCGCGATCAATGTCGCGTGCGATTTTGCGGTTGCGACGCGCTGGGATCACCGCCGTCGCGCCGCGCGAACTCACCATCTCGACCAGGCGGTCCGCAGCAGAACCTTTGTCTGCAATCACAGATCCAGGCTCGAAGCCATCGATCAACGCACCGCCGCGTGTCACGTCGTGCTCCGGACTAGGGCCCCCGATAGCCGTATCGGCAAGCCAAAACCATCAATGGCCGCGTGGATCTTCGTCGTCAGGCCGCCGCCTGACCGGCCCAGGCCCTCGGCATTCGCCCCCCTTCGACCGTACGCGCTCCCGCAGCCTGACTGCGCGCGCGCACAATCGTCGCATCCAGCATCAGCGAGTCCAGATCGGCCTCATGGGCCAGAGCATCCAGCATCTCGTCCAGAACATTTTAAGCAATACAGTCGTAGTAGCGCCGCTTGAATGCGTCAATTTTGCTAAAGAGATCCGCAATATCATTCCAGTGGCCACCCGATCGAGCCATCAAAAGCGGCACATCAAGAAAACACCGATTGTGGAATCGGGACCAACGCGTCCCTATCAGGTTATCCGGCACTAAAGCCTCAATACTCACTCAATAATCATTCGTCACAGCGCCATGATTTTGTAGCTTGAACGACACTCAACCGACCACAATCAGCAGCAATAATCTTGTGAAAGGCTGCCAAATCATTAATTTCTCTACGGTATCGCATTACAGGTGCATGTGCCCTCGGGAATGAGTTTGGTGAGCAGCGGTTCGATGAGCGCGCCACCAGGCTGACCAAGCGATGACGAGAGCCGGTTCGACACGCCGGGCGCACCAGCCGACCACGAATGTCGGAACATCCGGGAACGCCGTGTCTGCACGGGTGTCGCCGCGGCGGCGGTCGCATGTCCGTCGCGACGTGCCTTGGGAACCTTCTCGGGTCGGGACCTCGTTAGACTTCCAGGACCGGTGAAGCATCGCCAGCATCACCGTAGGCGCTCCAGCCGCCATCGACACTCAGGACTGCGCCCGTCACGTACGACGCCGATGGAGAGCACAGGAACCATGCCGTCTCGGCGATCTCGCCCGGGTCGGCGAGGCGGCCGAGGGGGATCCGCCGTTCCAACCGCCCGCGGTCGATGCGGCCCGCCTCGACCAACTTGGCGACCAGCGCGGTGCCGACATAGCCCGGCGCGATGGCGTTGACGCGGATGCCCGCCCCAGCCCATTCGCAGGCCATGCTCTTCGTCATCGCCACGATGCCGGCCTTGGCCGCCCCGTAGGCGTTGCGCCGGGGCAGGCCGGTCAGCCCGGCGATCGAGCTCACGTTCAGGATGGCGCCGCCCTGCCCCGCCATCGCACGGGCGGCCTCCCGCGACGCCACGAACGTGCCGTCGAGATGGACGCGCAGGATCCTGTCGAAGGTCGCGAGATCCTGCTCCAGGGTCGGCTTGTGGCTATCGCCGATCCCTGCATTGTTGACCAGGATGTCGAGCCGGCCAAGCCGCGCGACGGTCTCCTCGACCATCGCGACCGCCGAGGCCTCGTCGGCGACGTCGGCCCGTACCGCCAGATGGCCGGCTCCGAGTTCCGCTGCCCGCGCGGCGGCGCGGTCGCCGTCGAGATCGGCCAGGGCGACGCGGCAGCCGGCCGCGGCGAAGCGCCGGGCCATCGCCCAGCCGATGCCGTCCGCGGCTCCCGTGATCAAGGCGATGGGTGTGCGGATGGCCTGTGTCACGGTGCGCTCCCTTGCAGGACACCGCTGGACGACGCGCCGGCCTCGAAGCCCGGGCGCGGGATCAGGTTCATCAGCACGCGGGTGAAGCCGCCATCGACCGTGATCTCGTCCCCGGTGACGTAGGCGGCCCGGTCGCTGGCGAGGAAGAGGACCGCGTCGCGGATGTCGTCCGGCGTGCCGATGCGGCCGAGGGGCACGACGGCGCTGCGGCGCTCGCGCACGCCGGGAGCGTCGTAGAAGGACCGGCTCAGCGGCGTCACCACGAGGCCGGGGCTGACCACGTTGCTGCGGATGCCGGCCGGTCCCCACTCGGTGGCGAGCTGGCGCGACAGCATCACGATGCCGGCCTTGCTGACGCTGTAGGCGCCGCTGAAGCCCTGGGGGTGACGCCCGGAGATCGATGCGACGTGGACGATCGCGCCGCCGCCCCGCTCCCGCATCTGCCGCCCGAAGACCTGCGCACACAGGAAGTAGCCGGTGAGGTTGACCGCGAGGAGCGCGTTCCACTCCGTGAGCGGCAGGGTCTCGAGGGGGCCCGGCCGCATGAGCGCGGCGTTGTTGACCAGCACCGCGCAGGGACCGAGCGCCCGCGCCTGCGCGGCGGCGGCCTCGAGGCTGCCCGGGTCGGTCACGTCGCAGGCCAGCGCCCGCACCTCGGCGCCGCATCCCTCGGCCTCGGCGGCGATCCCCGCCATCGCCTCCGCCTCGCGGTCGAGGAGGACGAGGCGGGCGCCGGCCCGGGCGAAGCCGAGCGCGACCGCCTGCCCGAGCCCGCCGCCGGCGCCGGTGACCACGCAGACCCGGCCGCGCAGGTCCAGCCAGTCGAAATCCCTATCGCTCATGGTGACAATGCTCCGCGGGAGGATGCGTGCAGGGCGATCAGCGCCCGGCGAGGGACGGCAGGACCGCCCGCCGGATCAGCCGGTTCTCCTGGGCGGTGATCAGGTGGGCGGAGGCCTGGAGATAGGCCGGCCAGTCCGGATCCCGGTCCCGGGCGGCGTGGCGCGCCTCGAACTGGCCCATGTCGTCGAACCCCCAGAGGTGGACGACCTGGTTGAGGGGGCCGACCGCGCTCGTGAACATCCCGAGCGGGGCGCCGAGATACTTCAGCTGTACCGGCATCGCGAGCCGGTCGAAGACGTCGAGGAACTCCGCCATGCCGCGCAGGCGGATGGTATAGGTGCGCAGGTCGACGATCGCCGCATCGAGAGTCATGAGGGTGTCCTCGCGGGTCTTGAGCTGAGATCAGGAGCGCACGAGCGGGCAGCCGCCATCCGCTTCGGGTCGGAAGGCGTCCTCGGCCGGCATGGTCGAGACGAGCTTGTAGACGTCGCCTGCGCCCCGGCTCTCCTCCGGCTTCTTCACCTCGAACAGGTAGGCCGGATGGATCTTGCGCCCGTCCGCCCGGATGCGGCCCGCCCCGAAGGCGTCGTCGTCGGTCGGCATCCGCTTCATCAGCTCGATCACCGCCCGCCCGTCGGCCTTGGCCTGCGCGACGCCGAGTTCCTTGACCGCCTTGAGGTAGTGGAGCACTCCCGCATAATCGCCGGCCTGGCTCATGTTGGGCAGGACGTTGGCGGCAAGCCGCGGCTTGACGCGCTTCGTGAAGCTCCGGGTGCGCTCGTTGAGGTCCCAGTAGAAGGTCTCGGTGAGCGACAGGCCCTTGGCCACCGGCAGCCCCATGCCGAGCACGTCGGTGACGTAGCCGACCATCGCGGCGAGCCGTACCCCGCTGCCCTCGATGCCGAATTCCTGCGCCTGCTTGAGGCAGGCGATCAGCTCGCTGCCGGAATTGGCGAAGGCGATGACGTTGGCGCCGCTGCTCTGGGCCTGGAGCAGGTAGGAGGAGAAGTCCGCGGTGCTGCCGAGGGGATAGCGCACCGCGCCGAGCACCGTGCCGCCGGCCGCCTTGACGAAGCGGGACGCGTCGGCCTCGGCCGCGTGGCCGAAGGCGTAATCGGCGGTGATGAAGAACCACTTGTTGCCGCCGACCCGCACCAGGGAGGTGGCGGTCGAGTGGGCGAGGCACCAGGAATCCCACGACCAGTGTACCCAGTTCGGGCTGCAGCTCTTGCCGGTGAGATCAGAGCTGCCGGCGGTGGTGATCAGCGCCGCCTTCTTCTTCTCCTCGATGATGCCGCGCGAGCCGAGCGCGATCGAGCTGTTGCCGACATTCTCGATCAGGTCGACGCCGCCGCGATCGAACCATTGCCGGATGATGGTCAGCCCGACATCCGGCTTGTTCTGGTGGTCGGCCGTCAGGATCTCGACCTTGATGTCGGGGTTCTGCGTCATGAACTCGTCGGCGGCCTGCTGGACGCAGGCAACGGTGGTCGGCCCCGAGACGTCGCGGTAGACCCCCGACATGTCGGTGATGACGCCGATGCGGATGGTGCTGGCGCTTTGCGCTCGGCTCTGGGACGCGGGCATCATGGCGAGCCCGGCGAGGCCGGTGCGCAGGAATGTGCGGCGGTCGAGGGTCATGGCGTCTCCTCCATTCTTCGTCGTCTGGTCTTGCGCGGGCGGCTTCTGTCAGGCCGCTTCGTCCGCGAGGTGCCGTCCGGTGATGAAGCCGAAGGTCATGATCGGCCCGAGGGTGATGCCCGCCCCCGGATAGGCGCCGCCCATGATGCTGGCCCGGTCGTTGCCGACCGCGTACAGGCCGGGGACCGGTCGGGCATCGGTGCGCAGCACGCGTCCGACCGTGTCGGTGCGCAGGCCGTCGAAGGTGCCGAGATCGCCCATGACCAGCTTGAGGGCGTAGAACGGCCCCTTCGCGACCGGGGCGACGTTGGGGTTGGGCCGGTGCTCGGCATCGCCGAGGAAGCGGTTGAAGGCGGTCGAGCCGCGCCCGAAGGCGGGATCCTCGCCGCGCGCGGCATCGCGGTTGTAGGCCTCCACCGTCGCGACCAGCCCGTCCGGATCGATGCCGGCCGCCCGGGCGAGGTCGGGCAGCGTCCGGCCGGTGACGAGGTAGCCGTTGCGGACGTAACGACCGATCGGGACCGGGGCCGGCTTGGCGTAGCCGAGGCCGTACTTGCGGATCGTCGGATGGTCGCAGATCAGCCAGGCGGCGGTCTCCGCCTCCCCCTCGCCGTCGCGGATCATCGCAGCGCCGGTGTCGTGGTAGGAATTCGCCTCGTTGGTGAAGCGCCGTCCATGTCGGTTCACCGCGACGATACCGGGCTTGTATCGGTCGACGAGATGGGGGAAGGCGCCCGTGCGCCCCCCGCCGAGGGGCACGCGCGATACCGGCATCCAGGCCGCCGCGTTGGCCATCCGGATCTCGAACGCGCCGCCGGCCGCTTCCCCGAGGCGGATGCCGTCGCCGGTATTGCCTTGCGGGGTCGGCGACAGGTGCTCGGCGCCGCGCTTGACGTGGGGGTAGGCCTTCGCGATCCGCTCCCGGTCGTGCGGGAAGCCGCCGCAGGCCAGCACCACCGCGCGCCGGGCGGAAATGCGGCGCACGCCCTCCGCATCGCGCACGACCGCCCCGGTGATCCGCCCATCGGTGACGCTCAGGCTCTCGGCCGCGGTGCCGGTGCGGATCGGGATGCCGAGGTCGAAGGCGGTCTTGGCGAGCCGTGCCGCCAGCGCGTTGCCGCTGGTGATCTGGACGCCGCGGCGGTGGATCGCCAGGTCCTTGAGGTGACGGGCGAGGCGGCGCGCCACGTAGGCCGCCGAGGTCAGCGAGCGGGTCGCCCGGAAGAAATGCTTCAGGTCCTCGTTCGAGGAGTTGAACATCATCCCGATGAAGGTGATCGTCTCGAGCGGCGGGCGCAGCCGGGCGATCTCGCGCCCGAGCTGGCGCGCATCGAAGGCCGCCGCCGTGACCGAGCGTCCGGCCTTCGCGCCGCCCGGCGCGTCCGGGTGGTAATCGGGATAGCCCGAGAGCACGAACTTGACCTCGGTCTCCCGCTCGAAGAACTCGATCATGCGCGGCCCCTCGTCGAGGAACGCCTCGACCGCCGCCTCGTCGTAGGCGTTGCCGGCCTCGTGGCGCAGGTAGGTCCGGGCGGCTTCGCGCGTGTCGGTGAGCCCGGCGCGCACCGCGTGGGGGTTGCCGGGCACCCACAGCACGCCGCCCGAGAAGGCAGTGGTGCCGCCGAAGAACGGCTCCTTCTCGATCACCAGCACGTCGAGACCGCGCTTCCTCGCCGTGATCGCGGTCGCGAGACCGCCGGCACCGGAACCGACGACGAGCACGTCGCAGGCGAGATCGCTGGCTGCCTGGGGCGCCATGGCTTCTCCTCTCTCGGGTAAGGCGGTGCCGGGATGCGCGGGACCGGCGGCTCGGCCGCCCGGACCCGTCGGCATCGGGCGCTGCGCGCCCTTGCCTCTCCGCCTCTTGCCTCCCGTCTCCCGCGAGCTCTGTCGGCTCGCGAGGACCATGCGCAGAGGCTACCGGAAGGCCTGCCCGGCACAATGGACAGAAGCCGCGTTCGATTGCACTTTTCCCGCGCGGGCCGCGGCGTGTCCGGGAGGGGGCGGATGGCACAGACGAGACGGGAATCCGGACCGGCCGCGCCGGTCGAGCGCTATCTCCTCTACGGGGAGCCGGTCCAGAGCGTCGAGGCGCGCTTCCTGCACGTCGAGCCGATCCGCTTGCGCAGCGGCCGGCACCATTGGACCATCGCGCCCCACGCCCATGCGGACTTGCACCAAATCCTGCTGGTCACGCAGGGCGGCGGCGTGATGCGCGCCGAGGCCGAGCACTTCCCGATCACTCCGCCAGCCCTGCTGGTCGTTCCCTCGGGTGCGATCCACGCCTTCGACTTCGTGGCCGGGACCGACGGATGGGTCATCACCGTGGCTGACTCGATGGCGGCAGACGTTGCCCGGGGCGAGGCGGCCATCGACCGCCTCCTGCGCCGGGCAGCCTGCATCGGCGGCCTGGACGACGAGGCGGTGGCCGGGCTCTCGGGCGCCTTCACCGAGCTGTCGCGGGAATTCCTGTGGTCGGCCCCGGCCCGGAGGCTCGCCATCGAGGCCGGGCTGATCCGGATCCTCGTGGCGGCGGCCCGCATGGTGGATGCGCAGGGCCAGGAGGACGCACCGAGATCGGCGGAGGCCGCGCTGATCGCCCGCTTCCAGCAGCTCGTCGAGCAGGAGTTTCGCACGGTCCAGACCGTGTCCGAATACACCCAGCGACTCGCCGTGACCGAGGACCGGCTGCTCGCGGCCTGCCAGCGCCGGTTCGGCCAGCCGCCCAAGGCGCTGATCCAGCGCCGTGTCCTGGTCGAGGCACAGCGCTGGCTGATCTACACCACGCTGCCGCTCGCCGAGATCAGCCACGCGCTCGGTTTCCGGGATCCGGCTTACTTCTCGCGGGTGTTCAAGAAGAAGACCGGCGAGACGCCGCAGGCGTTCCGCGCCGCGCGGGCGACCGCTCACGCGTCTTAGAGCCCTCCACGATTGCGCTGCAATCGCGAAGCTCTCCAGGTTTTTGATTGTGCCGCATACCTTCGACGAACCGGTATCCACTTCGTCGGAAAATGCTCTAGAAGTCTGGTCCCGGAGTTTGCCGGTGCGGATCGAGAGTGAACTTGTCCTATGGTGCATCCGTCGACTCGCCGGTGAAGGATGCGCCCTCAAGCCCTGGGATCAACCATCTCTCGCGCAAGTCTGCTCAGGCCGCACCGGTCAGGTAGGCGTCGATCGGACGGAGGATCCGGCCGCTCTCGATTGGGACGCAGGAAGCGGGAAAGTCCTGAGTGAAGCGTGCGCCGCGGTCGCGGGCGAGGTTGAGGAAGCGGTCGAGCTGGTTCATCGCTCCCGTCGCGATGTCGTGCAGCACGATCAGCGCCTCGGGCTGCGAGAAGCATTGCTCGAGCGCGCGCTCGACCCAGCCGTCCGGCTGCGCCCAGTCCTCCGGAATCGCATTCCACAGGACGCAGGTGAAGCCGCCGCGGACCAGGACGTCGACGGCCTCTGGGTTCAACAACCGCTTGTCGAGGAGGCCGCCGCCGCCGAAGGGCCGGAAGAACCTGCGCTCGTGCGAGAGGTCCCCGATCAACTCTTGCGTGCGGTCGATCTCGAACGTGGCGGTGCCGGCGGCGCGGCTCATCCCGAGCGGCACGAGGTGATTGTAGGTGTGGTTGCCGATCGCATGACCCTCGTCATGCGCCCGCTCGCACAGGTAGCGGCGCTCGCGCAGCTTGTCGCCCAGGACGAAGAAGGTCGTCCGGATGCCGTGGCGCCGCAGGATCTCCAGCACCTGCGGCGTCACGTCGGGATCGGGGCCGTTGTCGAACGAGAGCGTGATCTGAGTCATCGACCGATGTTCCTGAATGTCGTCCCCCTCGTGGGGCGGTGTCATGCGGGTCCCCAGCGGTGGCTGCGGGCGGTCCTGCCGGATCGCCGTCGCCGTGCGGAGATCGGCTTCGCTCGGGCGCGCGGAGCCTCCGGCTTGCGCCGCGCGGGGCGGTGGCGGGACGTCCGGACGCTGCGTCAGCCCGGCTCGCCGGAGCGCGTCGCGAAGCGCCAATGCGCGGTGCGGTGCTCGATTTGGCCGACGAGCGCGCCGAACAGGAACACCAGCAGGACGACCAGCAGGATCCCGGCGAACACGTGCGGGCTGTCGAGCAGCGTGCGGTACCGCGAGATGAGGTAGCCGATGCCTTCCGAGGAGGTCAGCATCTCGGCGACGACGACCCCGACAATGACCAGCGCGCCGCCGACGCGGAACGACGACAGCACGGTCGGCAGGGCCGCGGGCAGCAGCACCCGGGTGATCGTCTGCAGCCGCGAAGCCCGCATGCTGCGGGCGATGGTGAGGTATTGCCGGTCGATGGTCTGGATGCCGGCCATCGTGCCGAGCAGGCAGGGAAGCAGGCCGTAGAGGCTCGCGAAGACGATCTTCGATTGCGGCCCGATCCCGAACCAGGCGGTGAAGAGCGGGTAGAGGATCACGAGCGGCACGGCGTAGAGCCCGGAGGCCAGGGGCTGGACGGTCCGCCGCAGCGGCGCGATGGAGCCGACCAGCAATCCCAGCCCGATCCCCAGGCCGCAGGCGGCCAGCATGGCGATGCCGATCGCCCGCAGCGAGAGCAGCAGGTGCGCGGCGTAGTCCCCTGCCGATCCGGCCATGGCCGCGAGCGTTTGCGACAGCGGCGGAAGGAAGAGCTCCGGGACGAGCCCGAGGCGCGGCAGGGCTTCCCACAGGACCAGGATTCCGGCGCCGAGCAGGAGCCGCACGGCCGAGGGTGGGAGGGCCGGCCCGGGCGGGGCCGGGGAGGTCGCGCGGCTCATCTCACGCGCTCGCCTGGTGGCGGATCTGCTTCCAGATGCGCTCGCGCAGCTCCGCGAATTGCGGCGTCGCCATCATCTCGTAGGTCCGCGGACGCGGCAGCGCCACCTCGATCCGGTCGATGATCCGGCCGGGCCGCGCCGACATCACCACGATCTCGTCGGCGAGGTAGGCCGCCTCGGTGAGCGAGTGGGTCACGAAGACCACCGTCTTGCCCGTCTCCGCCCAGATGCGGAGAAGCTCGTCGCCCATGGTGATCCGGGTCTGCTCGTCGAGCGCGGCGAAGGGCTCGTCCAGCATCAGGATCGAGGGATTCTGCACCAGTCCGCGGGCGATCGAGACGCGCTGCTTCATGCCGCCCGACAGTTCGTGCGGGTAGCGGTCCTCGAAGCCGCTCAGCCCGACGAGCGCGAGCTTCTCGCGCGCCCGGGCTGCGCGCTCCGCCTTCGGTACCCGCCGCAAGGAGAGCGGGAACTCCACGTTGTCCTGCGCAGTGAGCCAGGGAAAGAGGCTCGCCTCCTGGAAGACGACGCCGACCCTGTCCGGATCGGGCTCGGTCATCGGCCGCCCGCCGCACAGGATCGTCCCCGTCGTCGGCCGGGTCAGGCCCGTCATCATCATCAGGAGCGACGACTTCCCACAACCGCTCGGCCCGACGATGACCACGAACCGCCCGGGCTTGATCGCGAGGTCGATGCCCGCGAGGGCCTGCGTGACGCGCCCCGCCGCTGTATAGGTGTGGTCGAGGCCCGCGACGCCGACCGCGCCCGCCGCGGAGGCGACGACGCGCAGCGGCGCCTTCCCGGCGGGGCCCGGGGCGGAAGCCGGCGGAGCGGGGCTCCTGGCCGTGGTCGTCATCAGCTCCTCCAGTGCTCGCAGCGGGCCTCGAACCAGCGCACGGCCTCGTTAAAGAGGATGGCCGCCGCCGCGACGATCAGGATGCCGGCCAGCAGCTCCTTCAGCATGTAGTTCTCGCCCCAGCTGGCGATCAGCTGCCCGAGGCCGGCGCGCGAGGCGTACATCTCCGCCAGCAGGATGCCGGTGAGGTTGAAGATCATCGCGATGCGCACCGCCTCCAGCAGGATCGGCATCATCGCCGGCATGTAGACCCGCCGGACGATCTGCCACCTCGTCGCCGCATAGGCGCGCGCCACGCGGACGTGCTCGCTCTTCACCGATTCGAGGGCGGTGAAGCTGCTGATCAGCACGATGAAGATGGTCGAGAAGACGCCGAAGCCGACCTTCTGCCCGAAGTTGATCCCGAAGGCGAGGATGAACATGGGCAGGAAGATGGTCTTCGGGATCGAGAAGACCAGGAAGATGACCGGCTTCAGGACCGCGCTCCAGTAGCGGCTCTCCGCGATCGCGAAACCGAGCCCGATGCCGAGCGGCACCGCGATGACGAAGGCCACCAGCACCTCGGCCACGGTGACGCCGACGCTCGCCAGGAAGGCGGGGCGCCCCATGAGGGCGAAAGCGGTCGCCAGCACCTCGCCGATCGGCGGCAGCAGGTCCGGCGTCATCACGCCGAGGGACAGGCTCGCCTGCCAGGCCGCCGCGACGAGGCCGACGAGTCCGATCCAAGGCAGCAGGCCCCCGATCCGGCGCAGCGCGCCGGGCGGGCGGGCTCGCGTCAAAGCCATCACGCGGCGACGACGGGCGTGAAGGCGGTGGTGTAGATCTGGTCCGGCGGCGCGAGGTTCTTGAAGCCGCCGAGGCGCGCGAGGTCGGACGCCGCCTCGACCTGGGCGACGGTGAACCGGCCGTCGGTAGAGAGCTTCATGAACGTCTCCTCGAATTCCTGCGCGGCGACTGCCTCGGAGACGCTGTTGGCCTCGGCGATAATCCTGACCGCCTCGTCGCGGTTCTTCTGCAGGTGGACGACCGCGCCGTAGAGCGCCGCCAGCGCGGCGCGCAGCATCTCGGGCTGCTTGCCGATCAGCGTGTCCGGGGCCGACCAGCTGACCGCGAGGTGGGAGGGCATCGCCGCCGCGTAGTCGAGCAGCGACACGGTCTGCCTGGCCTGCAGCGTCTGGAAGCTCAGCGGCGAGTAGACGACCGCGGCATCGACGTTGCCCGAGAGCAGGTTGGGCACCAGGCCGCCGCCGCCGAGCGGCACGCTCGTGAAATCGATTCCGTGCTGGGCCCGCGTCCACAGCGCCATGACGTCGGACAGCGATCCGGCGGTGGTGATGCCGACCTTGCGGCCCGCGATGTCCTTGACGTCCTTGATCGGCGAGCCCGTCTTGACCAGCAGGCGCCACCCCGTGTTGGCGCTGGCGGAGAGGGCGAGGATCTTCGTGTTGACGCCGCGGGTGCGGCCGGTCGCGATCTGGGAGACGAGGCCGGTGATGAGGTCGGCCGCGCCCGCCGCCTGCGCCTCGAAGGATTCGCCGCCGCTGCGATAGACGGTCAGCTCGGGGTCGAGGCCGGCCTTGGCGAACAGACCCTGCTTCACCGCGACGTCCGCCACCACGGAGGGCCACCACGTCTTGGTCGCGAGCCCGATGCGGATCCGCTGACTGGCCGCGCGCAGGGAGGGCGCGCCGAGCGCGAGCGACGCGGCGCCGGCCGCGAGGCCGAACGCCGCCCGGCGCGTCATCCCGCCCGGCTTCGTCGACAAGGGGCTCTTCATGCTCTCCTCCTGGTGATCCTGGTCCTCGGGCGATTCTGGCCCTCTGGCGCGCCCGATCGCTGTCCGACGACGGGGATGCCGGTCCGTTGGCGACGGGCGGGCACCATCCGGGCGCGACCCGATCGTGCTGCGGTCAGGGCGCGCCTGGGTTGAGCGCGCCGCTCCCGGCACCGACCGTGCGCAGGTATGCGACGATCGCGTCGACCGGCATCACGTCGCCGTACTTGAGGTCGATGTCGACGAGGCTCTGGGCATGGGCGTCTTGCAGCCGGTCGGCGGTCGCCTCGCGCGCCACGATCGTCCGGAAACCGTGCGAGCAGGCATCGACGGCGCTCGCCCGGACGCAGCCACTGGTCGTGCAACCGGCGATGACCAGGGTGTCGACGCCGCCCGCCCGGAGGTCGTCGGCGAGCCCCGTCCCGAAGAAGCAGCTCGCGAAGCGCTTGACGAGGATACGGTCGCCGGGGACGCGCAGCAGCCGCGGATCCTGGTCCACGCCCTCGCTGCCGGTCACGAGGGCGTCCAGCCCGGCGATCTTGCTGCGCCAGACGCCGGAATCCCGGCCCGGGTCGTCGTAGGCGATCGTCGACAGGATAACTGGAATGCCGGCCCGCTCCGCCGCGGCGAGCAGGCGATTGGCCTCGGTGATCGCCGGGGTCATGTCCATGCCGAGTCTCGCATCCGGGGCCGTGAAGGCCCTGGTGAAATCCACGACGAGAAGCGCCGGGCTGCGCCCGAGGCCGACGCGGGTCCCGAACCCGCGATCCCTTGCGCGCGCGATGTCGTTCGCCATCCCGTTCCCCACCCGCGGCAGCGGTTCTTGGATGCCGGCTGCCTTGCGGCCAGCATTGCGCACTTTCGGTCCCCTGTTTACGGGCAATGATCAGAAAATAATTTTTCCAGATCGTCGAGAATGCGAGGCCGCGATGGCGTCCGGGGCGGGGAGCATCAACGACGCCAGCATCATGTCGCTGCGCTGCTTCGTGGCCGTGGTCGAGACGCAGAACTTCTCGGCCGCGGCGCGCCAGCTGCGCGTCGCGCCGTCCTCCGTGACGAAGGGAATCCAGCTTCTGGAGAGTGCGGTCGGCGTCGCACTGTTCCATCGGACCACGCGGCGCATGACCGTGACGGAGGCCGGCGCGCGCTTCTACGAGCAATGCGTCGGCATCCTCACGCAGCTCGACCGCGCCACCGCGGCGATGGCGGCGGAGAAGGCGCTGGGCGGCAACCTGCGGATCACGGTGCCGCCCTCCTTCGCCGCCTCGATCCTCGGGCCGAACCTGCCCGGGTTCCTGCGGCAGCATCCGGCGATGTCGATCGACGTGATCGTGACGAGCGACACCCCCGACCTCATCGGCGGGCGCATCGACGCGGCGATCGTCGTGCAGGACGAGCCCTCGACGAAGCTGAGGCACCTTCTGCTGGCCGCCTGCCCGCGCGTGCTCTGCGCCGCGCCGGGCTACATCGATCGCCACGGCGCGCCGCGCCGGCCGGCCGATCTCGGCCGGCACCACTGCATGTCGAGCCGCTTCTCGGACCTCGCCGAGACCTGGCATTTCCGCTGCGGCGAGCGCCAGGAGAGCGTGCGGGTCTCAAGCACGCTCCTGTCGAGCAGCGGCGAGCTTCTGCGCCAGGCCTGCATCAACGGCGGCGGGATCGCGAACCTCTACTCGTTCCACGTTCGCGACGACCTGGAGAGCGGCCGGCTCGTCCGCGTGCTGCCGGACTACGTGCCGCGCGCCCGAAACGTCTACGCGATCATCCCGCACCACCAGATCGTGCGGCCGCAGACGAAGGCGTTCCTGAGCTTCGTGAGCAGGCTGGTCCGGGACGCCCTCGGGGCGGATGCCGCGGACATCGCGCTGGATCTGGAGCAGCTGACCGCCTGACCCGCGGGATCGGTCAGCCGGGTCCCGGATGTCCGGCGCCGAGCCAGCGTCGGGCGACCGCGAGGTCGTCGGCGATCAGCCCGTGGCCGCCGACGACACGATGGAACTCGACCTCGCCACCCTGGCTCCGCAGCGTCGCCGCCAGCCCCTCGCCCAGGGCCGGGGGTGCGATCTCGTCGGCCTCGCCGGCGAGGACCAGGATCCGGGTCCGGCTGAGGTGCGCGCGCGGGGCCGTCCGGAGCGGATTGACCGCGCGCAGCAGCACCGCACCCGCGAGCACGCCGGCATGGTGCTGCAGGATAGCGGCGGCGACGTTGGCGCCGTTGGAATAGCCGACGGCGACCGGCGGCGCGAGACCGTGGCGGGTGCAGGCCGCCAGGACGAACCGCGCCAGCGCCCCGGCGTGCCGCCGGACCGCGTCCTCGTCGAAGACGCCCTCGGAGAGCCGCGGGAAGAAGCGGAGCTTGCCGTTCTCGCTCACGCTTCCACGGACGGCCAGGACGGCGCTGCCGGGCGACAGGCTCCGGGCGAAGGGAAGCAGCTCCGTCTCGTCCCCGCCGGTGCCGTGCAAGAGCAGCAGCGGCGGGGCGCCGGGCGCCGAGGCCGGCAGGACGATGTGGTGGAACCCGTCGGGCTCAGAGCCGCTCATGCCAGTCCTCGATGCCGATCTGCAGCGGCAGCAGGATCCGCACCACGCAATTGTACCACGCGACCGTGAGGACGAGTTCCAGCCGCTGCGGCTCGTCCAGCACCAGGCACAGGCCGTCCCAGAGGGCGTCGTCGACGCGTCCGGAGCGCGTCACGGCCCGGGCGAACCGCATCACCAGGCGCTCGGTGTCGGAGAAGATCGCGGCCGTCTCAAAGTCGGCGAGCGCATCGAGCTTCGCGTGGCTCACCCCGGCCTTGACGGCGGAGTTCCAGTGATGGGCCACCTCGTAGTCGGACCGGGTTTCCAGCCCGACGGTGAGGACCGCGAGCTCCCGCAACTGGCGGTCGAGCAGCCGGCTCTGGCGCAGGGACATCGCCATGGCAAGGACCCCGTCGCAGAGGTTCGGCGCGTTGGCGATCGCCAGGAAGACGTTCTCGACGGGGTTGCCCCGCAGGGCTTCCAGCCGGTCGAACAGGTCCTGGTGGTCGGGTCCGACGCTCTGCCGGCTGGCATAGGCGATACGGCTGATATCGGGCGGCATGTCGCGTCCCTCCGGTGCGTCGGGCTCCCAGGCTAGCCAAGCTCTGACGAGTGACATAGTGATTTATCCGCATCCGATGCATCGACGGCATCACTCGATGGAGACGCGCGATGGAGCTGCGCCATCTCCGCTATTTCGTCGCCCTGGCCCAGGAGCTCAGCTTCACCCGGGCGGCCCGCCGGACGCACGTCACGCAATCGACGCTCTCGCATCAGATCCGACAGCTCGAGGACGAGGTGCAGCAGCGGCTGTTCGAGCGCGCGGGCCGCCGGGTCCGCCTGACGCAGGCGGGCCAGAGCCTCCTTCCCGGCGTCCTGCGCGCCCTCGCCGAGCTGGATGGCGGGCTGCGGGCGATCAGCCCGCCGGCGACGGTCCTCCGGGGGCACCTGCGGATCGGCGCCAGCCAGACCTTCGCCCTCGACCTGCTCCCCGCCTGCCTGGCGCGCTACCTGGACGACCATCCCGGGGTGAGGGTGACGGTCGAGGAGCTGCCGGCCGACGCGATCGAGGCGCGGCTCATCGCCGGCGCGCTCGACCTCGGGATCGCCTACCGGCCGAGGGACCCGGCGCGCGTCTCGTTCGAGCCGGTGTTCCAAGAAGCCCTGATGCTCGTCGTGGGCTCCGAGCATCGATTCGCCAGGCGCAAGCTCGTCCACATGGCGGAGCTGCACAACCAGGCCCTGGCCCTGTTCACGAGGGACTTCTCGACCCGCCGGCTGATCGACGATTGCTTCCGTCACAGCAACGCGGCGCCCGACATCCGGGCCGAGATGACGACGATCGGGCCGATCCTCGGCCTCGTCGGCCGTCACCGGATCGGGGCGATCCTGTCCGCACAGGCCCTGCCGACGGGGGCGAACCTGCGGGCGATCCCGCTCGACAATCCCGGCCTGATACGGACATGGGGCGTCATGCTCCGCCGCGACTGTCCGCCGTCGCCCGAGACATACGCCCTGCTCGCGCTGATCCGCGCCGAATGCCGGACCCTAACCGCCCACTGCACGGCGCTCGCCGACTGAGCCGGGCCGGTGCGGATTTCGCGCGTCCGCCCAGGACTTTGGCCTGGTGTCTCCAGCGGCGCCGACGGGGCGGCCGCGCCGCGGCTGAGGTGGCGGATCGTCGGTCCGCCCGCCCGTGAAAGATCTTGACATGGCGCAGCTCCCGGCATTTTCTGACTGACAAGTCAAAAATTATGGGATGGAAATGCTGCTGCCCCCGGAATTGCGGGCGTTTCGCGCGGAGGTGCGGGCGTTCTGCCGCGGCGCCCTGCCGTCCGACATCCGTCGCAAGGTCGAGCGCAACCTGTCGCTGACGCGGGAGGACCACGCGCGCTGGCAGAAGATCCTACACGGCCGGGGCTGGATGGGCGGGCACTGGCCCGCCGAATTGGGCGGCCAGGGCTGGGGCCCGGCGCAGCGCTGGCTGTTCGAGCAGACGCTGGCCGAGGAGGGCGCGCCGTGGCTCATCCCGCTCGGCGTCGCCTATGTCGGGCCGGTCCTCTACACCTTCGGCAACGAGGCCCAGAAGCGGCGCTTCCTGCCCCCGATCCTGTCCGCCGACGAGTTCTGGGCGCAAGGCTACTCGGAGCCGAATGCGGGATCGGACCTGGCGGGTCTCAGGACGCGCGCCGTGCGCGAGGGCGACGCCTACATCCTCAACGGCCAGAAGACCTGGACGACCTACGCCCACTGGGCGGACTGGATGTTCTGCCTGGCGCGCACGCAAGCCGGGGACCGGCCCCAGGACGGGGTGTCCTTCCTCCTCGTCGACATGACGGCGCCGGGCGTGACGGTCCGGGCGATCCCGACGATGGACGGCAAGCACCACGTCAACGAGGTGTTCTTCGACGACGTCAGGGTCCCGGCGGAGAACCTCGTCGGCGAGGAGGGCAAGGCCTGGACCTACGCCAAGTTCCTGCTCGTCCAGGAGCGGCTGATCTCGGCCGAGACCGGAAAGGCCCGTCATCTCCTCGGCCGCCTGCGAAGGGCCGCCGGGGAGACCCTGGAGGGAGGGCGCTCCCTCGCCGAGGACGCCTCCCTGCAGAGGCGGATCGCCGAGGCCGAGATCGACATCCGGGCGCTGGAGGCGGTGTGCCTGCGCCTGCTCGGCCGGGCGGAGGGCAGCGTCCCGACCGGCGTGGAGGCGAACCTCCTGAAGATCCGCGGGACCGAGATCGAGCAGGACGTGACCGAGCTGATGATCCGGGTGACATCCCGCCGGGGCCTGCCGTTCGATCCGGCGGCGTTCCGCCCGGACTGGAACGGGGCCGAGATCGGCCCGGACGGCGCGATTGGGCTTGCCGGCGAGTTCCTGCATCTGCGCGCGGCCACGATCTACGGCGGCTCGAACGAGATCCAGCGCGGCATCATCGCCAAGCAGGGGCTCGGCCTATGAGCGCGGCGGCCGACGACGACCTGCGGGCGGCCCTCGTCGAGGGCGCGACGGGCTGGCTGGCCGGGGCCTACGGGTGTGAGCGCCGCCGCAGGACCCTCGCGGAATCCGGCTTCGACCGCGACGCCTGGCGGGAGATGGCGTCCTTCGGCTGGTTCGGCATCGCCGTGCCGGAGGAGCGGGGGGGCCTGGGGCTCGGGCTCGGCGACCTGGCGGCGCTGATGCGTACGGTCGGGGCCGCGAACCTGCCGGAGCCCGTCACCGCGGTGGCGGGGGTCGCGGCCCCGCTCCTCGCGCGGGCGGCGGAGCGCGGATCCGGCGGGTCCGCCGCGACCGGCGATCTGAATGGACTTCTCGCCGGCGAGCGGATCGTCGTCCTGGCCCACGCCGAACCCGCGAGCGGCTTCGACCGCGGCGTCGTGACGACCCGCACGGTGCGGGACGGCGCGTCCTGGCGGCTCGACGGGGAGAAGAGCGCCGTCGAGGGCGGGGCGCAGGCGGACGTGCTGCTGGTGAGCGCCCGGACCGAAACCGGCCTCGCGCTCTTCCGCGTCGAGCCGGAGGCCCCGGGCGTGACGATCACGCCGTTCCGCTCCCTCGACGGGCGCGCCCTGGCCGACCTGCGCTTCGAGGGCGCGCGGCTTCCCGCCGACGCGCTCCTGCCGGTCGCCGACCCTGAGGCCGCGATCGACGCGGCGTTGGAGCGCGGCGCGCTGCTGACGATGGCGGAAGCGGTCGGCGCGATGGAGGTCCTGGTTGCCGACACCGTCGCCTACCTCAAGACGCGCCGGCAATTCGGCCAGCCGATCAGCAAGTTCCAGGTGTTGCAGCACCGCGCCGTCGACATGCAGATCGCCCTCGAGGAAGCGCGCGCGGTCGTGGACCTCGCAGCCGAGACCGATCCGGGCGATCCCGCCGAGCATCGCCGGGGCGTCGCGACCGCCAAGGTCGTGGGTGCGCGTGCGGCCCGCCGGATCAGCCGGGAGGCGGTGCAGATGCATGGCGGCATCGGCATCACCGAGGAACTGCGCGTCAGCCACCTGTTCCGGCGGCTCGTCGTGGCGGAGAGCCTCTACGGCGATGACGACTACTACCTGCGCCGGTTCCAGAACGCCGCAGCGCCCTGACAACGAGAACAAAGCGGCAAGAAAAGAACGGGAGGAACGATCGTGGGACTCTACGACGGCTACGAGACCATCACGGCGGAGCGGCGCGGCCGCATCCTCACGCTGACGCTGAACCGCCCCGAGCAGCTGAACGCCGTCAATGCCAGGCTCCACACCGAGCTGTCGCGCATCTTCGTCGATGCGCGCCGCGATCCCGAGGCCGACGTGATCGTGCTGACCGGGGCGGGCCGGGCGTTCTGCGCCGGCGGCGACATCGACTGGATGCAGAGCTCGATCGACCGTCCCGCCGATTTCGAGGAGACGGCGCGCGAGGCCAAGGAGATCGTGTTCGGCCAGCTCGACCTCGACAAGCCGGTCATCGCCCGCGTCAACGGCCACGCCACGGGCCTGGGCGCCTCCCTCGCCCTCCTGTGCGACGTCGTCATCATGGCGGAGACGGCGAAGATCGGCGATCCGCACGTCTCGGTCGGGCTCGTCGCCGGCGACGGCGGCGCGCTGATCTGGCCCCAGCTCGTCGGCTACGCAAAGGCCAAGCACTACCTGTTCACCGGCGACCTGATGACCGCCCGGGAGGCCGAGCGGATCGGCCTCGTGACCGACGTCGCGGCCGAGGGCGAGCTCGACGCCAAGGTCTACGGCCTCGCCGAGCGGCTCGCCTCGGGCCCGCTCAAGGCGATCAAGTGGACGAAGGTGACGGCGAACCTGCCCCTCAAGGCCCTCTTCCACTCGCATTTCGACGCCGGCGTCGCCTGGGAATGCGCCACGAACCTGACCGCCGACCACCAGGAGGCGGTGAACGCCTTCCGGGAGAAGCGCAAGCCCGTCTTCACCGGGCGCTGACGCCGACCGATACCCCGGGCGGCCGGCCCGGGATCTCAAGACGAACGAAGATGATCCGGGGGGAAACCATGATCTCACGTCGCGCCTTGCTCGCCGGCGGCGCCGGTTCCGCGCTCGCGCTCTCGGCCAACCCGCGCATCGCGGTCGGGCAGACCAACGAGCCGATCAGGATCGGCGTCGTCACGCCGCTCTCCGGGCCGCAAGAATTCATCGGCTCCTTCGTCAAGTCCGGGGCCGAGGTCGCGGCGGAGATGATCAACAAGGCCGGCGGCGTGAAGGGCCGGCCGCTCCAGCTCGAGTTCCGCGACGAGAAGGCGAACCCGGCGGCCGCCACCACGGTCGCCCGCGAGCTGCTCGGCCTCGGCTACAACCTCCAGCTCGGAACGATCTCCTCGACGGTGGCGCTCGCCTACGGCCCGCTGATGCAGCAGGAGAACGGCATCAACCTGACCTGCGGCGCGGGCACCGAGAAGCTCAACCACGAGAACTACACCCCGAACGTCTTCCGCGTCGGGGACGGCACCTACCGCATGCGGGCGCAGGCCCGCTTCATGGCCGAGAAGCATCCCGAGGTCACGAGCTGGACCGGCATCATCCCGGACCACGAATACGGCCGGACCGTCTGGGCCGTGTTCGTCGACGGCCTGCTGGAATTCTACCCGGCCCTCACCGGCAAGACGCCGACGATCGTCCCGCCCGTCCTCGTGCCCTACGGCAGCGGCGACTACCGCAACTTCATCACCCAGATGATGAAGTCGCCGGCAAAGGGCGTCGTGAACGCCACCTATGGCGGCGACGCCGCGACGTTCTTCCAGCAGGCGCGCCCCTACGGCCTGTTCCGCGACCGCATCCTCATGGATGCCGCCAACGAGTTCATCGTCGCGAATGCCCTGAAGGATCAGGTGCCCAAGCACTGGACCGGCAGCCACTGGTACTACGCCAACAACAAGTCGCAGCTCTCGCAGGACTTCTACCAGGCCTACGTCGCGAAGACCGGCAACAGGATGCCGATGGGCTGGGCCGGCGAGGCCCAGGCCGCCGTCTCGGCCTACGCGGCCGCGATCGCCAAGGCCGGCTCCACCGACACGAAGGCGGTGATCGCGGCGCTCAAGGGCCTGACCTGGGACACGGTGACCGGGCCGCGCACGATCCGGGCCGAGGACAACCAGGCGATCAAGAACCTCGAAGTCATCCAGATCGAGCCCGCCCCGGGCACCGATATCGGTTTCAAGGTCTCGGACTATGTCCAGATCCCGGGCGCCCCCGTGATCGAGCCCGCCACGCCCGGGCAGAAGATGACGCTCCGCACGGCCTCCTGACCCGCCGAACCACGCCGCGAATCGGGCCGCGTGCGGCCCCTCCCCTCTCCGACGAGGCGCGCATGCTCGCCGACTGGCCCTCTCTCCTCTTCAACGCCCTCGGCTGGGGGATGGCGACGTTCCTGGTCGCGGCCGGGCTGACGCTCGTCTTCGGGATCCTGCACGTCCTGAACTTCTCCCATGGCGGCTTCTTCATGATCGGCGCCTACCTGGCGTTCACGATCAGCGCGGCGATCGGATCGACGAGCCTCGTCGCGTTCCTGGGAGCGAGCCTCGCCGCCGCCCTGGTGGTCGGAATCCTGGGGCTCGTGGTCGACCGCGCCGTGTTCCGGCGCCTCGCAGAGGTCGACGGGGCCTACGTGCTCGTCGCGACCTACGCGCTGCTCCTCGTCTGCAACGGCGCGGTGAAGCTGATCTGGGGGCTCAACGTGCAGAGCGCCCAGCCGCCAGCGGCCCTGTTCGAGGTCACGATCCTCGGCGACCTCGTGATGCCGCACTACGCGATGTTCGTGATCGCCGCCGGGATCGTGGTCTATCTGGCGCTCGAATGGCTGCTCAACCTGACGGCGGCCGGCAAGCTGATCCGCGCCATCGCGGCGGATCCCTGGATGGCGCAGCTGCTCGGCGTCAATGTCGGGCTCGTCTATTCCGCCACCGTCGCGCTCGGCTTCGCCCTCGCGGGGCTCGCGGGCGGGTTCCTGGTCGCCAACCAGAGCCTGTCGCCGGACCTCGCGGGCATCTTCATCATCCAGGCCTTCGGCGTCGTCATCATCGGCGGGATGGGCTCGATCCGCGGCGCCTTCCTGGCCTCGCTGCTGCTCGGCCTCGTCGACAGCTTCGGGACCGCCCTCCTGCCCGACATGCCGGGCATCCTGTTCTTCGTCGCCCTCGCGGTCCTCCTCCTTGTCAGGCCGCAGGGCCTCCTCGGCTCCGGGCGGCTGGCATGACGCGCACCCGTTCCCCCGCCCCGGCCTTCCTGCTGACGCTCGCCCTCGTGGTCGGCTGCGCGCTGGCGCTCCCGGCCTTCGTGAACCGCGGCGTCGTCTTCATGGCGGGCATCGTGGCGATCAACGTCGTCCTCGGGCTCTCCTACAACTTCCTGTTCTCGACCGCGGGTCTCCTGTCCTTCGGCCAGGCCGCCTTCTCGGCGGCGGGCGCCTACGCGACGGCGCTCCTGCTCCTCAACGCGCCGGGCATCCCCTTCCTGCTCGTGCTCCTGGCTTCCGCCCTCGTCGGGGCGGTCCTGGCCGTGCTGATCGGCCTCATCGCCCTGCGCCGCACCGAGGGCGTCTATTTCGCGATCCTGACGCTCGCCTTCAGCGAACTCGTCCACGCCGTCATCGCCAAGACGCGGTTCTTCGGCCGCAACGACGGGCTGACCGGGATCCCGCGCCCGACGCTCTCCTTCGGCGTCGGCGCGATCGACCTCGGCCCGGGCGACCGCTACTACGCCTTCGTAGTCCTGGCGGCGGCGCTCGTGACGGCGATCCTGTGGTGGATCACCCAGTCGCGCCTCGGACGCTCGCTCCGGGCGGTGCGGCTCGACCCGATGCGCGCGGCCTTCCTCGGCATCGACGTCCAGCGGCGCCGCCTGCAGGCCTTCGCGATCGCCGGCGCCGCGACGGGCCTCGCCGGGGGCCTCGGCGCGCCGCTCACCTCGCTCGTCAGCCCCGACCTCGCCCATTGGGCGGAATCGACGAAGCCGATCCTGTTCACGCTGCTCGGCGGGGCCGGGACGTTCTGGGGGCCGGCCGTCGGGGCGCTCGTCTACGCCGCCGTCGAGTACGGCACGCGCAGCCTCGCCGGCGCGTCCGACCTGATCACCGGGGGGCTGCTGCTGGCCGTCGTGCTGGCGGTGCCCGGCGGGATCCTCGGCCTCGCGGCGCGGCTGCTGCGCCGCCGGGATCCGGCGCGCCCGCGGACGGCCGCCGTCGCCCCGCGCGCCGCACCCGCCGGAGGTGCGCCATGACGAAGAGCCTGTCGGTCCAGGGGCTGTTTGCCGGATACGGCCGGACCACGATCCTCAAGGACGTGTCGATCGAGGTCGCGACCGGCGAGCGCCACGTGGTGATCGGGCCGAACGGTGCCGGCAAGACCACGTTCTTCCGCTCGCTCTGCGGCGAGGTCCCGGCCATGGCGGGCCGCATCCTGTTCGAGGGGCGGGACGTCACGGCGCTGGCAGGATTCCGGCGCGTGCGGGCCGGGATCGGGCGCTCGTTCCAGGTGGCGCGGATCTTCGGCGAGATGAATCCGGTCGAGAACGTCGTCGTGGCGATCGAGGCGCGCGGGGCGAAGACCTCCCGCCCGAGCCTGCGGGTCCGCCCGCGGCCGGACATCCGCGACGAGGCCGAAGCCATACTGGCCGATCTCGGCCTCGACCCGCGCGAGGATTCCCCGGCCCGCATCCTCAGCCACGGCGACAAGAAGCGCCTGGAGCTCGCGATGATGCTGGCCTTGCGCCCGCGCTTGCTCCTTCTCGACGAGCCGACGGCCGGGATGGCGTCGGGCGACCGCAGGGCCTCGGTCCGCCTCGTCGAGCGGATCGTCCGCGAGACCGGCGCCACCCTGGTCCTGACCGAGCACGACATGGACGTCGTCTTCCAGATCGGCACGCGGATCAGCGTGCTGCATTACGGCGAGATCGTCGCGTCGGGCACGCCCGACGAGGTGCGGGCGAATGCCTTCGTGCGCGACATCTATCTCGGGCGGGGCGGACGTCATGGGTGAAGGCAGGGAGCCCATGCTGGAGGTCGGCCCGCTCGACGCCTTCTACGGCGACAGCCACGTCCTGCACGGGGTCGCCCTCGCGGTCGGGGCCGGCGAGGGCGTGGCCCTGCTCGGGCGCAACGGGGCCGGCAAGTCGACGCTCCTCAAGGCGCTGCTCGATGCCGGACCGCGCAGCGCCGGCCCGGTCCGGTTCGAGGGTCGGCCCCTCGACGGCCTGCCGACGCACCGGCGCGCCCGTCTCGGCCTGTCGCTGGTCCCGGAGGACCGGCGCATCTTCGGCCACATCTCGGTGGCCGAGAACCTCGAACTCGCCGCCCATGCCTGCGGGCCCGGCATCGTGCCGCGCAGCGTCGCCGAGGTCGCGGCGCTGTTCCCGCTGCTGCAGCCGATCCTGGACCGGGGCGGCGCGCGGCTCTCGGGCGGGCAGCAGCAGATGGTGGCGGTCGGGCGCGGCCTCGTGCCCCGGCCCAAGCTGCTCCTGCTCGACGAGCCGGCCGAGGGGCTGGCGCCGCTGATCGTCGAGGACCTGGCGCGGGAGATCGCCCGGGTGCGCCGGGCCGAGAACCTCGCCCTGCTCGTGACCGAGCAGAACGTCGACTTCGCCCGCGCCTGCACGGACCGGCTCTACCTGATCGATTCGGGCACCATCGTGTTCTCCGGGGACTGGGCCGCCTTCGACGCCCGGCCGGAGCTCGAGAGCGAGTATCTCGCGCTATGAGGTTGAAGCCATGAAGGATCTCGGCGGCTGGGACACGCGGATCGACGCGGGCGAGATCGCGCGCTGGCGCGCGAGCGGCGCGTGGCGCGCCCGCACCATCGCCGAGGACGCCCGCGACTGGGCCCTGCGCGAGCCGGACCGGATCTGCGCCCGGTCCGCCGACGACGCCCTCACCTACGGCGAGGCCCTGGTGCGGGCCGAGCGGCTGGCGGCCGGCCTGTGGGGCCTCGGTCTGCGCCCCGGCGACGTACTCGCCTTCCAGCTGCCGAACTGGCTCGAGGCCGTCGCGGTCGACCTCGCCTGTGCGCTGATCGGGGTGGTGGTGGTCCCGATCGTGCCGATTTACCGCGGCGCCGAGGTCGCGCAGGCGCTCGCCGATTGCCAGGCCAAGGCGATGATCGTTCCCGAGCGTTATCGCAATTTCGACTACGCGGCGATGCTGCGCGACCTCGCCCCGGCTTTGCCCGACCTGACGCACCGGATCGTCGCCCGCGGCGAGGCTCTGGCCGGCGAGATCGCCCTCGACGACCTGATGCAGGGCAGCGCCGCCGTGCCGTGGCCCGCGCAGCGGGCCGAGGCCGTGAAGATGATCCTCTACACATCGGGCACGACCGGCCGGGCGAAGGGCGTGCTCCACACCCACGAGACGATGCCGCGCTCCCTCGAGCGCTGCCTCGTCCATTGGGGCCTTCGGCCCGGCGACACGTCGCTGATGCCCTCGCCGGTGACCCACATCACCGGGTTCAGCTGGGGATTGGAGATGCCGTTCTACCACGGCGTCGGCACGGTCCTGATGGAGCGCTGGCAGGCGGACGAGGCCGTCGCCCTCATCGATCGCCACGGCGCGGCGGTCACGGTCGGCGCGACGCCGTTCCTCGCCGAACTGGTGGAGGCGGCGGAGCGCGCCGGCTCCCGTCTGCCCTCGCTCAAGGTCTTCGCCTGCGGCGGCGCAGCGGTCCCGCCGGGCCTCGTGCGGCGCGCCAATGCGTGCTTCGCGAACGGGCGCGCCTGCCGCGTCTACGGCTCGACCGAAGCCCCGATGGTGACGCTCGGCTGGGTCGGGGACGGCACGGCGGATCTCGCGGCCGAGTCCGACGGCGAGATCGTCGATTACGACACGCGGGTCGTCGACGAGGCGGGCGCCGCCGTCGCGCCCGGGCGGGAGGGCGAGTTCCAGGTCCGCGGCCCGGCCCTGTTCGCCGGCTACGCCGACGCGCGGGAGACGGAGGCCGCCTTCACGCCCGACGGCTGGTTCCGCATGGGCGATATCGGCTACGTCTCGCCGGAGGGGGCCGTCGTCGTCACCGGGCGCAAGAAGGACCTGATCATCCGCGGCGGCGAGAACATCTCGGCCAAGGAGATCGAGGACGCCCTGCACCGGCACCCTCTCGTGCGGGAGGTCGCCGTCGTGGCGATGCCGCATCCGCGCCTCGTCGAGACGGTCTGCGCCTACGTCGTGCCGGCGGAATCCGGCGCACCGGACCTCGCCGAGCTCGGGCGGCATCTGGAAAAGGCCGGCCTCGCCCGGCAGAAGATCCCCGAATACCTCGAGATCGTCGAGGAACTGCCGCGGACGGCCTCGGGCAAGATCAAGAAGGACACCCTGCGCGCCATGATCGCCGACATCGTCGCCAAGCGGGCCATGTCCGCGTGAACGAGGACCACCTTGCCCGGGAGGATCGCGCCGGGGACGAGCCGGCGGAGGCTCCGGACGACAAGACCCCGGACAGCAGGGCGCCAGGGGCGCGCAAGCGGCCGAGCACCCGCCGCCAGCTCGCCAAGAACGAGGCGACGCGGGCGGCCCTCGTCGCGGCGGCTGGCCGGGTCGTCGGCCGGCACGGCTATGCGGGGGCCTCCATCGCCCGGATCACCGCCGAGGCGGGGATCGCGCACGGCGCCTTCTACCTCCACTTCGCGAGCCGGCAGGCCCTGTTCGACGTCCTGCTGCTCGAGATCGGCAACGACATGCTCGACGCGATCAGCGCCGCCATCCGCGACAGCCGCTCGCTGGAAGAGATCGAGCGCCGGGGCATCACCGCCAACTTCGCCTACCTGGCGCAGCGCCCCGAGATCGACCGGGTGATGAACGAGGCGGAGGTGGTCGCGCCGGACGCGTTCAACCGCTTCATGCGGCAGATGCAGGAGCGCTACCGGCGCTCGCTGATCCGGAGCCGCGAGGCGGGCGAGCTGCGCGGCTTCTCGGACGACGAGATCGAGGTCGTCGCCGCGCTCCTCACTGGCGCGCGCTCCTACCTGCTCAGGCTCTTCGCCCGCAGCGGCGGCAGCGACATCCACCCGCTCGCGCAGACGCATATCGACGTCTACCTCGACGTTTTCCTCAACGGGATCCGCGCGCGATCCCCGAGAAGCAAGAAGTAACCCTGAAGAACGGGAGGATGGACGATGACCGGTTTTCGGAAAGGACCGACCGTGATCGCGGCAGCGATGGGCCTGGTCTCTGCGGCCGACGCGCAGGCGGCGGAGCCGGCCGACTTCTACGGGACCTGGAAGCTCCGCTCGGTCTCCGCCTGGATCGACGGCCGTGAGGTCAACCCGGCCGCCTACGGTCCGCACCCGACGGGCTTAATCCACTACCTCTCGGGCGGCCGCATGGCGGCGGTGATCGCCTATGACGGCCGCAAGCCGATGAAGGGCGACCGGCTCAAGGCGGCGGAATCCGAGAAGGCGGAGGCCTATGCGAGCTTCCTGGCCTATGCCGGGACGTTCCGCGTCGAGGGCGACAAGGTCGTCCACCACGTCGAGGCCTCGGCCTACCAGAACGACGTCGGGTCGGAGCAGGTCCGCTTCTTCCGGCGCGACGGAAACACGCTCCACCTCGAGAGCGTCCCGCTGATGCGGGACGGCAAGCCGCAGGTCTACAAGCTGGTCTGGGACCGCCTACCCGACCGCTGAGCCGCCGCGCGCCGGGCGATCCTTCCTCCGACGAGGCCGGCAGGCCGCGAAAGCTCTCCGCAGGCCGGAGAACGCGGATGATGTCGGGAAGATCGTGCCCGAGACCCGAGATACCGCTATGGTGACGGGCGGGATCGCCAGCAGACGGCCCATGCACCGCTACGACCTCGTCACCCTCGAACTCTTCATCGCCGTCGTCGAGGAGCAGAGCATCGCGGCGGCGGCCGAGCGCGCGCATATCGCGGCCTCGGCCATCAGCCGGCGCATCTCGGAGCTCGAGGCGATGCTCGGCACCGAGCTCCTCGTGCGCCACTCCAAGGGCATCGACCTGACCGAGGCCGGCACCGCCCTCCTCCACCACGCCCGCACCATCCAGGGCAGCGTCGCGGTGATGGATGCCGAGCTGCGCGACTTCGCCAGCGGCCTGCGCGGCCTGATCCGGGTCTCGGCGAACAAGTCGGCGATCATGGAATCGCTGCCGATGGAGCTCGCCGGCTTCCTCGCCCTGCACCCGCTGATCCGCATCGACCTCGAGGAAGGCATCAGCCCCGACATCGTGCAGCGGGTCGCCAGCAACCAGGCCGATCTCGGGATCTTCGGGGGCAACATCCCGGCGCCGGGATTGCAGATCGTGCCCTACCGGCACGACGAGCTCGTCGTCGTGCTGCCACGCGGCCACGTCCTGTCAGGGCGGGCCTCGGTCGCCTTCGCGGATCTCCTCGACCACGACTTCGTCTGCCTGGAGCGCGGCTCCTCGATCGAGACCCTGTGCCGGCGCGCCGCCGAAGATCTCGGTAGCGAGGTTCGGGTGCGGGTCCGGGTCGGCAGCTTCGAGGGCCAGTTGCGCATTATCGAGAACGGTCTCGGGATCGGCATCGTCCCGCGCCAGGTCCTCGAGGGGCAGATGCGCGAGACCGGGCTGACCGCGCTCGCGCTCAAGGATCCCTGGCGCCTGCGCCCGCTCCATATCGGCCTGCGCGACCACGCCAGCCTGTCGCGCCCGGCGCGCCGGCTGATCGCCTACCTGACCCAGCCATCTCCAAACGCGACGGCGGCATGCCGAACCGGCGCTTCGTGCGAGGGGGCACCGTCCCTACCCTCCGTCCCGCAGCTTCCCTCCGACTGAGAGGGCGCGCATCCGATGCGGCGAGAACGGCCGCGCGGGGGGAGGATACGTCATGACGGCGAAAACGCTGTTCGCGAAGATCTGGGACGAGCACGTCGTCAGCGACCTCGGTGACGGCGCCGTGCTCCTGCACGTCGACCGGCACCTGCTGCACGATCTCGGCGGCTCGCGCGGCCTGCTCGACCTGAAGCAGCGCGGCCTCTCCGTGCACAGCCCCGGCCTCACCTTCGCGACGCCCGACCACGCGATCTCGAGCGCGGCGGGCCGCGCCGGCACCACCGAGACCGGCTTGAGCCTGCTCCACGCCCTGCGGGCCGAGACGCGGGAGGCCGGCATCCGCCTGTTCGACGTCGGCGAGCGCGGCCAGGGCATCGTCCACGTCATCGGGCCGGAGCTGGCCTTAAGCCTGCCGGGCACGCTGATCGTCTGCGGCGACAGCCACACCTGCACCCATGGCGGGCTCGGCGCGCTCGCCTTCGGGATCGGCTCGTCGGAGCTGTCGCACGTGCTGGCGACGCAGACCCTGGTCCAGCGCCGGCCGAGGACCATGCGGGTGCGCTTCGAGGGCGCGATGGCGCAAGGCGTGCTGCCGAAGGACCTGATCCTGCACCTGATCGGGGTGATCGGAGCGGCGGGCGGCACCGGCTACGCGGTGGAATATGCCGGCTCGTCGATCCGGGCGATGCCGGTCGAGGGGCGGCTGACGATCTGCAATCTGTCGATCGAGCTCGGCGCCAAGATCGGCATGGTGGCGCCCGACGACGCCACCTTCGCCTACCTGAAGGACAAGCCCTACGCGCCGCGAGGCGAGGGCTGGGACCGGGCGGTCGCCGCCTGGCGGGATCTGCCGAGCGACCCCGACGCCACTTTCGACCGCGAGGTGGTGATCGACGTCGCCGAGGTCGCCCCGCAGGTCACCTGGGGCACCAGCCCCGAGCATGTCGTGCCGGTCGACGGCCTGATCCCCGATCCCGCCGCCGAGGCCGACCCGAGCCGGGCCCGCGCGATGGCGGCGGCGCTCGACTATATGGGCCTCTCCCCGGGCGGACCGATCGCCGGCACCCCCGTCGACTGGGTGTTCATCGGCTCCTGCACTAACGGCCGCCTGTCGGACCTGCGCGAGGCCGCCAGCGTCGCCCGCGGCCGGCACGTGGCCGACGGGGTGCGCGCCTGGGTCGTGCCGGGCTCCGAGATCGTCAAGCGCGAGGCCGAGGCCGAGGGGCTCGACCGGGTGTTCGTCGAGGCCGGGTTCGAGTGGCGCGAGCCGGGCTGCTCGATGTGTCTGGCCGCCAACGGCGAGGTCGTGCCGGCCGGGCAGCGCTCGGTCTCGACCAGCAACCGCAACTTCGTCGGCCGCCAGGGGCCCCGCGCCCGCACCCATCTGGCAAGCCCCGCGATGGCGGCCGCCGCCGCCCTCGCCGGCGCCATCGCCGACGTCAGGAGGGCCGGATGAACCGCTTCACCCGCCTCGAGGCCGTCGCCGCGCCGATCCTGATCGAGAACATCGATACCGACGTGATCATCCGCATCGAGCGGCTGGTCGGCAACGGCATCCGCGGCACGCTCGCGCCCTGGTGCTTCGGGGCGCTGCGCTACCGCGCCGACGGATCGGAGGATCCCGACTTCATCCTCAACCGGCCACCCTACCGCGAGGCGCAGATCATTCTGAGCGGGCGCAACTTCGGTTGCGGCTCGTCGCGCGAGGGCGCGGTGTGGTCGCTCCAGGAGCGCGGCGTCGCCTGCGTCATCGCCCCGAGCTTCGGCGACATCTTCTTCAACAACTGCTTCCAGAACGGCATCCTGCCGGTCGTCCTCGACGAGTCGATCGTGGCCGGCCTCGCCCGCGAGGTCGAGGAGAGCCAGGGCGCCGGCAAGGTCACGGTCGATCTCGAGGACTGCGTCGTCGTCTCGCCTTCCGGCAAGCGCGTCCCCTTCGCGGTCGAGGCGCGCCGGCGCGAGGCGCTGCTGCAGGGGCTCGACGAGATCGGCACGACGCTCCGGCAGGCCGACGCGATCGCGCGCTTCCAGGAGCGGGACCGGCAGGCCCGGCCCTGGGTATATGCGGCGAGAGATCTTGGGGGAGAGGCGGCATGAGCGGGACCAACATGATGCGCGTCGCGGTGATCGGCGGCGAGGGCATCGGGCCGGAGGTGACGGCCCAGGCGAGCCGCGTGCTCGCCTGGTTCTCCGAGCGCCGGCGGCTGCCGGTCGCGGTAACGGAGGCGGAGTTCGGGCTCGAGGCCTACCGCCGCACCGGCAAGGTGATCCCGCCGGAGACCCGCGCGGCGATCGAGGGCGCGGACGCGATCCTGTTCGGCGCCACCGGCGGCCCGGAGACTGCCGAGGTGCCGCCGGAGGCCCGCCGCGAGGGCAGCCTCCTGAAGCTGCGCCGCTCCCTCGACCTCTACGCCAACCTGCGCCCGATCGTGACCGATCCGGCCCTGTCCGAATCCGCCCCGCTGAAGGCGCGCGTCCTGGAGGGCGTCGACTTCGTCATCGTGCGCGAATTGTCGAGCGGCATCTATTTCGGCGAGCCGCGCGGGATCGAGACCCGGCCTGACGGCAGCCGGCGCGGCTTCAACACCAACAGCTACACCACCGGGGAAATCCGGCGGGTGGCCCGCTTCGCCTTCGAACTCGCCCGCAGCCGGCGCGGCAAGCTCTGCTCGGTCGACAAGGCCAACGTGATGGAGGCGAGCGTGCTGTGGCGCGAGGAGGTGATCGCGCTCCACGCCGAGGAATTCCCGGATGTCGAGTTGTCCCACATGTATGTCGACAATGCCGCGATGCAGATCGTGCGGGCGCCGAGCCAATTCGACGTCATGGTGACCGACAACATCTTCGGCGACATCCTGTCGGACTGCGCCGCGATGGCGGCGGGCTCGCTCGGCATGCTGCCTTCCGCCTCGCTCGGGCCGGCCGATGCGCGAGGACGGCGGACCGCCCTCTACGAACCGGTGCACGGCTCGGCCCCCGACATCGCCGGGCGGGGCATCGCCAACCCGCTCGGGTCGATCCTCAGCGTCGCGATGATGCTGCGCCTGACCCTAGGGCGGCCGGACGACGCGATCCTGCTGGAGCGGGCGGTCGGCGACGCCCTGGCGCACGGCGCCCGCACCGCCGACATCGCCGAGCCGGGGCGCGCACCCGTCTCCACCGCCGCCATGGGGGACTCCGTGCTGGCCTCGCTCGACCGCCTGGCGGGCTGACGGCCCGACGATCCCTCCACTCTCGATCCGGGAGACCGCGAGCCATGACGTCCCTGCCGAACGTGTCCATCCTGACCCGGCGCGCCGTGGTGACGGCGCTCGGCGCGAGCGCGGCGCTCGCCGGATCGCGCACGGCCCGCGCGGCGACCGCCGCCAAGGGCATCTATCCGGTCGCGACCTGCAGCTACATGGTGATGTTCGCCGCCCAAGGCCTCGGCTACTTCAAGGACGAGGGCCTCGACAGCCGCCTCGTCCAGGGCGGGTCGGGCGTGAAGACCCGGGAGATCATCGCCTCGGGCCAGGGCGATTTCGCGCTCGCCGACTTCGTCCATCCGATGCTGCTGACGAACAAAGGGCGCCCGTGCAAGGCGCTGACCGCGGTCGACCGCATCGCCGCCGGCCTGCAATTCATGATCCGGGCCGACCTCTACGCGCAGGGCATCACGGATCTCGCCAAGTTCGTCGCCTGGAAGCGCCCGGACGGGCGAAAGCCCCTCGTCGGCGTCTCCTCGATCGGCGGCACCACCCATGTCTGGTCGACCTACTTCCTGGAAAAGCTCGGCTATGACGGCATGGTCACCTGGCTCGGCGTCGGCAACGTCGACACGATGCTCGGCTCGCTGAAGACGAAGCAGGTCGACGTCCTCATCAACACCTACTCGCTCGTCGGCGAGGTCGAGCGCCAGGGCTACGGCAAGCTGCTCTACGACGGCTCCGATCCGCGCAACTGGGACTCGGTGATCGGCGGCACGGTGCCGGTGACGGTCAATTACTGCCTGCAGACGCGAATCGACCGCGATCCGGCCATGGTCCAGGCCTGGACCAACGCCGTGATGCGCGCCGGGCAGTGGGTCGACAAGCACGAGCCGGAGGAGATCTACGGCGCGATCGAGCCCTTCGTCGGCTCGACCTCGCGCGAGTCGAACCTGATCGAGATCAAGGCGACCAAGGCGGTCGGCAACCCGGCCGGATTGATCGACCAGGCGGCGTTCGACCGCGGCGCCAAGGTGTGGTTCCGCGAGATGACCGGCGTGCAGAAGCTGCCGCTCGACTCCGTCTACGCGGCGCGCTTCGCCGAGGCCGCCGCCGCGAAGTACCCGGCATGAAGCTGGCCCTCGCCGACCCCCCACCCCCGGCACACGTCGCACTCGCGCCCGTGCGCGTCGACGTGCGCGGCCTCTCGAAGTCCTTCGCCCTGCACGGCCGCCGGATCGACGCGGTCGAGGACGTCTCGTTCAGCGTGCGCCAGGGCGAGTTCGTGTCGCTGCTCGGCCCCTCGGGCTCCGGCAAGAGCACGGTGCTCAACATGATCGCGACTCTGCTCGCCCCGACATCAGGCACGATCCTGATCGACGGCAAGGCGGTGGTTCCGGGCCGCACCACGCCGCAGGTCGGCTACGTCTACCAGAAGGACACGCTGTTTCCCTGGCGGACCGTGGCCGACAACATCGGCTACGGCCTCGAACTCGCCGGCTTGGGCAAGGCCGAGCGGCGCGAGCGGGTCGCCCGGGCGGTGGCCCGGGTCGGGCTCACCGGCTTCGAGGGAGCCTATCCGGCCTCGCTCTCCGGCGGCATGCGCCAGCGCGCCTCGCTGATGCGCACGCTCGTGCGCGAGCCCGAGATCCTGCTGATGGACGAGCCGTTCGGTGCCCTCGACACCCACACCAAGCTCGACATGCACGACGTGCTGCTCAAGATCTGGGAGCGGGAGAAGCAGACGGTGCTGTTCGTCACCCACGATCTCGGTGAGGCGCTCACCCTGTCGGACCGGATCATCCTGTTCTCCGCCCGTCCGGGGCGGATCAAGGACAGTTTCGAGGTGCCGTTCCCCCGCCCGCGCGACGGCGTCGCGATGCGCGAGACGCCCGAATACGCCGCTCTGTTCTCGCGGATCTGGCACGCGCTCGGCGAGGAGTTCAAGAAGGCGCGCAAGTCATGAGCCGGCGGTTGTCGACCCTCGCCTGGCAGGTCGGAATCGTCGCCGTCCTGCTCGCCCTGTGGCAATGGGCCTGGAGCCTCAAGCCCTACGCGCCCTGGGCGGTGCCGGACCTGTTCGACCCCTACTTCGTGTCGCGCCCCTCCGAGATCTTCGCGCAGTTCCTGCGCCTGAGCTGCCTGCATCCGAAGCCCGGCGAGTGGGCGATGCCGGGCGGGACGGCCTTCTCGGCCTGCACGGCGCGCTACGAGAACAATTTGTGGTTCGCGACCTTCGTGACGTTGCGCAACACCTTCTTCGGCTTCCTCACCGGGGTGACGAGCGGGGTGGTGCTCGGCCTGCTGCTCGGCCGCTCGCCGCGGCTCGCCGAGATCGCCTCGCCCTTCGTCACCGCGGTGAACTCGATCCCCCGGATCGCGCTCGCCCCGATCATCATCCTGGCCTTCGGCATCGGTGACGCCTCGAAGATCGCGACCTCCTGGATCGTCGTGGTGTTCCTGGTGTTCTTCAACACCTTCGAGGGCGCGCGCTCGGTCGATCCCGACTACGTCAACGCCTCGCGGCTGCTCGGCGCCTCGGAGTGGCAGATCACCCGGACCGTCATCGTTCCCTCGACGATGGCCTGGGTCTTCGCTTCGCTGACGCCGGCGGTGTCGTTCGCGCTGATCGGCGTCATCGTCGGCGAGTTCATCGGGGCCGAGTTCGGGATCGGGCGCCTGATCATCGAATCGGAGGCGCGCGGCGAGGCCGCCGGGATGATGGTCGCGGTGTTCGTGCTGATGATCGTCGGCATCGTGCTGTCGGCCGGGATCCAGCGCATGCAGAGCTACCTGCTGCGCTGGCAGCCGCGCCACCAGGGCCGGTGAACCCGGAGCATCCCGCGACGAGGCGGGTGCCGGTTCGTCGCGGAAAACGCGGCACGATCAATGACCTGGAGCGCTGCCCGTTCTGGCGCGGCGACCGTCGCTCCCGGACCGCGCAAGCCTGCTGTGCCGTGCACCGTGTTGCCATGTGATCGGGCGGCGCTCTAGGTCCGGCTGGCGATCCGCGAGCCGTGCGACAGCACCCGGCTCAGGCTCGCGGCCGTCCTCTCCAGGCTGGCGATGCGGACGGGCAGAGCGTCGTTGAACACGCGCTGGACCGGTCCGGTCAGGCCGATGCTGTAGAGAACCGGTCCGTCCTCGAGCCTGACGGGAAAGCCGAGGGCGCCGAGGCCCTCGTCGATCTCCGAGATGCAGGTGGCGTAGCCCTTCAGGCGAACCTCGGCGTACTCGTCGAGGATCGTGTCCCGCGCCGTCCGGGTCTGGCTCGTCAGCGC
This sequence comes from Methylobacterium sp. EM32, assembly GCF_040593685.1. NCBI lineage: Bacteria > Pseudomonadati > Pseudomonadota > Alphaproteobacteria > Hyphomicrobiales > Methylobacteriaceae > Methylobacterium > Methylobacterium sp. EM32. The sequence continues at coordinate 48,894 of NZ_JBEXZS010000176.1, forward strand.
AGGGAGATCCCGCTCCAAGGCTTTCCGGATCAAGGCCGTGTCCTGGAAGGCCAGGATGGCTTTCGCGGTGGCCGCGGCGTGCGGCGGCATCTCCAGGCCGGGCTGGACGTAGCTCCGCCACTGCACCTCCGGCGAGACGCTGAAGACGACCCGCACACTGTGCCCGACGAGGCGCGTCAGGTAGCAGGTCTCGCTACGCTCGGCCGTCAGCGCCTCGAGGGCCGGACGCGCCAGCGCGACGAGCCAGCCGTCCTCGGCCGACATGTGCAGGAGCCGGACGAGCCGGGTGCCGAGGCTGTAGGTGCGATGCCGGCCCCCGCCCTCGACGAGCCCGGCCCGGAGGAGGCCCGCCAGCAGCCGGTGGGCGCTGGTCTTCGGCATGTCGAGCAGCGTGCACACGTCGCTCATCGTGATCGCGCCGGGGAAGCTCGCGACCAGTTCGAGAACCGTCATGTAGCGGTCGAGCGGCCCGCTTCCGTGCACCTCCTCGCCGCCGGCCTCGACCGCGCGCCCGGCGCCGGGCGGTGAAGCGGAATCGGGCATGCCGCCCGGAGTTTCATCCGAACTGCCCGCCGAAGTGCGGTTGACAATCCCCCGTGCCATCGTACCCTCAAACCGAATTACGGAACTAATTCCCGTTAATCGGAACTTATAGGCCGAAACATCGGTCTTGTGAAGCGCCGGGAGGTCGAATCATGGCTCAGACACGCAGGACCACGCTCGCCCTCGCGGCTGCCGCGATGCTGGCGGCCGGGGCCTCCCGGGCGGCCGAGGAGCCGATCGCCGTCGGCGCGACCGTGCCGACCACCGGACCGCTCTCCCTCACCGGCAAGCTCTACTTCAACACGCTGACCCTGGCGGCCGAGGACATCAACAAGGCCGGCGGGATCAAGGGGCGGCCGATCCGGCTCGTGATCGAGGATGCGGGCGCGTCGAACAGCACCGCCGTCTCGGCCTTCGTGAAGCTCGCGCAGGAGACGAAGCCGCCATTCGCCTTCGTGACGAGCTACTCGACGCAGAACCTCGCCGTCGCCCCGGAGATCGCCAAGGCGGCGATCCCGGTGATGTATGCCGGCGGCGCCGACGCGGTCGCCGAGGGCGGCAATCCGTGGATGTTCCGGATCCGGCCGACCGACAGCCTGGCGGCGCGGGCGATGGTCCAGTTCATGGCCGCGCAGCTCAAGGCGACGAAGCCCGGCATCCTCGCCATCCAGAACGATTTCGGCCAGGGCGGCGCCGGGGTGGCGGCCAAGCGGCTGGAGGAGGCGGGCCTCAAGGTCGTGGCGAACGAGGCCTACGGCCAGAACGACAAGGACTTCTCCGCCCAGCTCCTGCGCCTGCGCGCGGCCGGCGCCGACGTGATCTTCGTGTTCTGCTACCCGGCGGACGGCGCGCTGCTGCTGCGCCAGGCCAAGGCGCTCGGCCTGAAAGTACCGATCGTCGCCTCCTCGGCGGCCTTCGTTCCGGCCGCCCTCCAGCTTCTCTCGCCGGCCGACCTCGACAACGTCTGGGGCGTCGTCGACGCCTTCGTCGATCCGGGCGCCGGCGGGCGGATGAAGGATTTCGCCGAGCGCTACAAGGCGAAGTTCGGCACGGACGCCGACGCCTACGGCCTCGCCTATTACGACGGCGCGATGCTGATGGCGGAGGGCATGCGCCAGGTCGGCACCGATCCGAAGGCCCTGCGCGACTGGCTCGCCGGCGTGAAGGGCTGGCCCGGCATCGGCCATGCCTTCACCTTCGACCCGAAGGGCAACGGCGTGCACGACGTCGCGGTGGTCAAGGCCAAGCCCGGCACCAAGGCGCTCGAGGCCATCACCACCGTCAAGCTCGACTGAGGCGACCGGGAGGCGACACGACGCGGCGACCGCACATGGCTGATCTTATCCAACTCCTGACGAACGGGCTCGCCCTCGGCAGCGTCTACGCGCTCGCCGCGATCGGCTTCGTGATCGTCTACTCCGCCACGGGCGTGGTGAACTTCGCCGCTGGCCAGTTCGTCATGCTGGGGACCTTCGCGGGCGTGGCGACGCTGGTGAATGCAGGCTGGCCGCTGCCGGTCGGCTATGCCGGCGCCCTCGCCCTGATGGCGCTGTTCGGCCTCCTGTTCTACGCCGTCGTCTACCTGCCGCTCGGCCGCTCCCCGGTCGTCACGATCATCATCGGGACAGTGGCGGTCGGCATCACGCTGCAGAACGCGGCCCTCCTCACCTTCGGCTCGTGGCCGTTCCGCCTCCCCTCCCCGGTCGAGGGGATGATGCTGGAGGTGGCCGGCGCGGTGATCCCGGTCCACGCGGTCGCGGTCGTGGTCGCCACGGCCGTCCTGATCGGGCTGCTCTGGCTCCTCCTCAACCGCACGGCGTTGGGCATCGCCATGCGGGCGGTCGCGCAGGACGCCCGGACGGCCCGTCTGATGGGCCTGCGGGTTAACGCGCTCCTCGCCTTCACCTGGATGCTGGCGGCCGTGCTCGCAGGGATCGCCGGCCTGATGCTCGGGCCGATGTGGTTCGCCGACGTCAACATGGGCGACCCGATCGCCCTGAAGGCCTTCGCGGCGACGATCATCGGCGGCTTCGGGAGCCTGCCGGGCGCGATCGCCGGCGGCCTGTTCGTCGGCCTCGCCGAGGTCCTGGGCGCCTCCTACGTCTCGTCGGCCTACAAGGACCTGATCGCCTTCGGGGCGATGATCCTGTTCCTGCTCCTGCGCCCGCAAGGGGTGTTCGGCGAGCGCATCCAGGACCGGGGCTGACGGCCATGCGCTCCACCCTCCTCCGTTCCGCGCTGGTGCTGGCCGCGCTGGTGCTGGCCGGCTTCGCCCTCTCGTTCGCCGTCTCGGAATATACCCTGCGGCTCCTCAACATGGCGGTCATCGCCGCGATCGCGGTGATCGGGCTGAACTTCGCCTTCGGCTATGCCGGCTTGATCTCGCTCGGCCATTCCGCCTTCGTCGGCCTCGGCGCCTACGGCCTGGCGATCCTGACGACGAAGGCCGGCTGGTCGCCCTGGCTCGCCGCGCTTCCCGCCATCGCCGGGACCGGCCTCGTGGCCGCGGCGCTCGGCTACCCGCTCCTGCGCCTCAAGGGCCATTACCTCGCCCTGGCGACGCTGGGGCTCAATGTCAGCTTCGGCATCGTCGCGGCGAACTGGATCGAGCTGACCGGCGGCACCAACGGCATCGCGCAGATCCCGGGCCTGACGCTGGCAGGCTACAAGCTCGAGGGCGAGCGGGCCTTCCTGTGGTTCGGGCTCGCGGTGCTGGCTGTGCTCGGCCTCGCTGCGCTCGCGATCCACGCCTCCCGCCTCGGCCGCGCGATGATGGCCGTGCGCGACGACGAGACCGCCGCCGCCATGACGGGGATCGACGTCACCGGCGTCGGCGTGACCGCCTTCGTGCTGTCGGCGGTCTACGCCGCGATCGCCGGATGCCTGTTCGCGGTCCACGTCCACTTCGTCTCGCCGGACGACTTCAACTACGCCCACTCGATCACCTTCCTGTCGATGCTGATCGTCGGCGGCGAGGGCTCGGTCGCGGGCGCGATCGTCGGGGCGGCGCTCCTCACCTTCCTGCCCGAATGGCTGCGCGTGCTCGGGGAAGGCTACCTCGCGTTCTTCGGCCTGATGATGCTGGCGATCCTGGTCTTCCTGCCGACCGGCATCGCCGGCCTCCTGCGGCGCTGGCGCCGCCCCGCTCTCCCGCCGCAGGACGCCGCCGCGGGTCTCGACGGAGCCGTCGGCCGATGATCGCCGCCACGCAGAACGCCGCTCTGGCGGCGACCGGCATCACCAAGCGGTTCGGCGGCCTCGTCGCCCTGGCCGATATCGACCTCACGGTCGGGAACGGCGAGTTCGTCGCGCTGATCGGCCCGAACGGCGCCGGCAAGTCGACGCTGCTCAACGTCCTCACCGGCCTCTCCGCCCCGACGGCCGGGCGCATCGCCCTCGACGGGCGGGACGTCACCCGCCTGCCGCCCCACCGCCGCATCCGCGCCGGCCTCGGGCGGACCTTCCAGCACGGGCGCCTGTTCCCGCGCCTCAGCGTGGTCGAGAACATCATGACCGGGGCGGCGAACCGGACGGGGCGCGGCGAGGCGGGCTTACGGACGCACGCCCTCGCCCAGCTCCGCCGCATGGGCCTCGAACGCTTGGCCGACCAGCCGGTCTCCGCCCTGACCTACGGCAACCGCCGGATGGTGGAGCTGACGCGGGTGCTCGCCTGCGAGCCGCGCGTGCTGCTCCTCGACGAACCGGCGGCGGGGCTCAATCTCGGCGAGGTCGAGGACCTGATGGTGCGCCTGCGGGCGATCCGCGCCGAGGACCGCATCGCCGTGGTCCTGATCGAGCACAACATGGGCATGGTGATGCGGCTGGCCGAGCGCGTCGTCGTGCTGAACTTCGGCCGCAAGATCGCCGAGGGCACCCCGGCGGAGGTGCAGGCCGACCCGGCGGTGCTCGCCGCCTATCTCGGCGAGGGGGCCGCCCATGCTGGCCGTTGAGGACCTCACGGTCGCCTACGGCGACATCACCGCGCTCCACGGCGTCAGCCTGGAGGTGGCGCAGGGCGAGACGGTGGCGCTGATCGGCGCCAACGGGGCCGGCAAGACGACGCTGCTCCAGACGATCTCGGGGCTCAACGCGATCCGCGGCGGCGACATCCGCTTCAAGGGCAGCTCGCTCAAGCGGGTCCCTTGCGAGCGGCGGGTGCGCCTCGGCATCGCCCAGGCACCCGAGGGCCGCCGCATCTTCCCGGGCCTGACCGTCGAGGAGAACCTCGTCGTCGCCACCGCCGCCTGGCGCCGCCCGGGCGGGTCCTTCGCCGACGAGCTCGCCTTCGCCTTCGACCTCTTCCCCCGCCTCAAGGAGCGGCGCCGGCAGCTCGGCTGGTCCCTGTCGGGCGGCGAGCAGCAGATGCTGGCCATCGGCCGCGCCCTGATGGCGCGCCCGACGCTGCTCCTCCTCGACGAGCCCTCGCTGGGCCTCGCTCCGCGGCTCGCCGAGGAGGTCTACGAGCGCGTCGGCCGCATCCGGGAGAGCGGCCTCACGATCCTCGTCGTGGAGCAGAACACCGTGCTGGCGCTGGCGGTCGCCGATCGCGGCTACGTGCTCGAGACCGGCCGCGTGGTCCTCGCCGGTCCGGCTGCCGCGCTCAAGGCCGATCCCCGGGTGCGCGAGGCCTATCTCGGCCGCTGACACGTCACGGCCCCCTGCGGGCAGAGTCATCCGTCGCACCCGGGGCCCGCTTGCGGGTCGTGGGGCGTCACGATCAGGAGCAAGTCCATGACCTATCCCGATGCGGCGTCGCGCTCGAAGGCGATGCACGACCGCGCCCGCGCGAGCCTGCCGGGCGGCAACACCCGCACCACCGTGTTCATGAAGCCCTATCAGCTCTATGCCGAAAGCGGCGAGGGCTGCCGCGTCGTCGACCTTGACGGCGTCGCCCGCATCGACTGCATCAACAACTTCACCTCGCTGATCCACGGCCATGCCCACCCGGCCATCGTCGAAGCGGCCTGCCGCCAGGTGCGCCTCGGCAGCGCCCCCGGCCTGCCGACCGTCTCCGAGGTCGAGCTCGCCGAACTGCTCTGCGGTCGCGTCGCCTCCGTCGACAGGGTCCGCTTCAGCAATTCCGGCACCGAGGCGGTGATGAACGCCCTGAAGGCGGCGCGCGCCTTCACCGGGCGGGCGAAGATCGCCAAGTGCGAGGGCGCCTATCACGGCTCCTACGACTACGCCGAGGTCAGCCTCGAGACGCCCGCCGCGAGCTGGACCCAGGCGCCGCCGGCCTCCGTCGCCTACGCCAAGGGCACGCCGCAAGGAGTCCTCGACGACGTCGTCACGATCCCGTTCAACGACATCGACGGGGCGGTCGGCCTCATCCGGGCCCACGGCCCCGACCTCGCCTGCGTGCTGGTCGATCCGATGCCGAACCGCGCCGGCCTCGTCCCGGCCGACCGCGCCTACATCCAGGCCCTGCGCGAGGTGACCCGCGAGGTCGGCGCCCTCCTGGTCTTCGACGAGGTGATCTCGTTCCGCCTCGGCCACGGCGGCGCCCAGCCGCTCTGGGGGGTGGATGCCGACCTGACCTGCTTCGGCAAGATCATGGGCGGCGGGTTCCCGGTCGGCGCCACCGGCGGCCGGGCCGACGTGATGGCGGTGTTCGACCCGAGCGAGGGCAAGCCCGCCCTGCCGGCGGGCGGCACCTTCTCGGCCAACCCGGTGACGATGCGGGCGGGCCTCACGGCGATGGAGCTTCTCGACGAACCCGCCTTCGCCCGCCTCGCCGCGATGGGCGAGCGGGTCCGGACCGGGATCGACGAGGCCTTCCGCCGCAGCGGCGTCCCGGGCGGCGCGACCGGCCTCGGCTCGCTGATGAAGATCCACTTCACCGACCGCCCGGTGCGCGACTACCGCTCCGCCCATGCGGGTCCGGCCGAGGCGGCGCGGCAGGCGGCGTTCTTCCGCGCCCTCCTCGACGAGGGCGTGCTGATGGCGAGCTACGGCCTGATGGCGCTCTCGACCCCGATGACCGAGGACGACCTCGCGGCGATCCTCGCCGCGATCTCCGCCGCCCTCGACCGCGCCGCCGCGGCCTGAATGTCCCTCGGAAAACTCCCGGTTACGGTCGTCGCTCGCTCCGGCAGCGTCGGCGCAGCGGGAGTTTTGTGAGGTGCACTGAACCGGCCCCGCCCCACCCGGAAGACCGCCAGCCCGGAACCCATGATGCCGCGCCCCGTCGATCCCATCACCCGCTCGGTCGTCGAGCACCGCCTGTCCTCCATCGTGATTGAGATGGGCGAGGCGATGCTGCGGACCTCGTACTCGCAGATCCTGAATTCCAGCCGCGACTTCTCGATCGGCATCACTGACACGCAGGGGCGGCTCGTCGCCCAGGCCGACCACATCCCGGTCCATGTCGGCGCCCTGCCCTGGGCGACGCGCGCCGTCGAGGACCGCTTCCGGGACGTGGCGCCGGGGGACGTCATCCTGATGAACGATCCCTATCACGGCGGGTCGCACCTGCCCGACCTCACCGCCTTCGTGCCGGTCTTCGACGGCGGCGAACGCCTGTTCTGGACCGTCGTGCGGGCGCATCAGAGCGACATCGGCGGCTCGACCTACGGCGCCTACAATCCGGATGCCCGCGACATCTGGACGGAAGGGCTGCGGGTCCCGCCGATCAGGCTCTACGAGGCCGGGCGCCTGCGCGAGGACCTGGTCGATCTCCTCGCCCTCAACACCCGCAACGGCCACGATTTCCGCGGCGACCTGGCGGCGATGGTCGGGGCCGCGACCCTCGGCGAGCGCCGGATGAGGAAGCTCTTCGCCGAGTTCGGCGGGCCTGTCGTCGTTCAGGCGGTGGACGGGCTGTTCGACGCCGCCGAGCAGCGCGCCCGCGCGATCGTCGCGACCTGGGCGGACGGCGTTTACGAGGGCGAGGCGTTCCTCGACGACGACGGTCACGGCCGCGAGGACATCCGCATCCACGCCCGGGTGACGAAGAGCGGCAGCGACGTCGAGGTCGACCTCACGGCGTCCGATCCGCAGAGCACCAGCTTCGTCAATTCCTCGCACGCCAACATGCAGTCGGCCTGCGCGATGGCCTTCGCCTACCTGCTCGACGCCGACGTGCCGAAGAATGCCGGCGCGTTCCGCCCGCTCACCGTCAAGGCGCGCGAGGGCACGATCGTCTGGGCCGAGCCGGGCCGGCCGGTGACGATGTGCACCAGCCACCCCTCCGACGAGATCGTGGAGGCGATCGTCAAGGCGCTCTCGGGCGCCTGCCCCGAGCGGGCGATGGCGGGCTGGGGCCGGCGCTTCCGCATCGCGCTCCAGGGCGAGGACCCGCGCACCGGGCGCGGTTTCATCTGGCACATGTTCCACGCCCGCCCCGGCGGCGGCGCATCGTCGGGCGGCGACGGCTGGTCGACGGCCGGCGAGTGGCACACGGTCGGCGGCCTGAAGTTCGGCAGCGTCGAGTTCGCCGAGGTCCGCTTCCCCCTGCATTTCCGCCGCCACGAGTTCCTGCCCGATTCCGGCGGCGAGGGTCGGTTCCGCGGCGGCCTCGGCGCCGCCCTCGACCTCGTCGTCGAGACGGCGACGCCGGCCGTCGCGAACACCGCCGGCGACGGGATCCGCTACGGCGCCTGCGGCATGCAGGGCGGGCGCGACGCGGCCCCGCACGCATACCGCCTCCTGTCGGAGGGCCGCGAGCCCCGGATGCTCAGGACCAAGGAGACCGGCATCCCGGTCCGGCCCGGAGACGTGTTCGAGATCCGCTCGGGCGGCGGCGGCGGCTGGGGGCCCCCTGAGGCCCGCGACGCGGCCGCCCGGCAGCGGGACCTCGCCGAGGGACTGGTGAGCGGCAAGGGAGACCGTTGAGGTGGCGCAGTTCAGGATCGGGATCGACGTCGGCGGGACCTTCACGGATCTCGTGGCGATCGACCGCACCGGCACGACGGTGTTCGCCAAATCGCCCTCCACCCCGGACGACCAGTCGCTCGGCGTGCTGGCCGGCCTCGAGGAGCTAGCCCGCCGGCTGAACCTCGGCCTCCGGGAGATGCTGTCGGGAACCGAGCGGATCGTGCACGGCACGACGGTCGCCACCAACGCGCTCCTCGAGCGCAAGGGCGCCCGGGTCGCGCTCCTCACCACCGAGGGGCATCGGGACGTGCTGGAGATGCGGGAGGGCCTGAAGGACGACCGCTACGACCTGCGCTCAGGCCCCCCCGAGCCGCTGGTGCCCCGCTCCCTGCGCATCGGCGTCCGCGAGCGCCTGCGGGCCGACGGCTCGGTGGCCGTCCCGCTCGACGAGGGATCTCTCGCCGAGGCGGTCGCCCGCATCCGCGCCTCCGGCGCGACGGCGGTCGCGGTGTGCTACCTTCACGCCTACCGCAACCCGGCCCACGAGATCGCCACGGTCGAGCGGCTGGCACGGGAGCTCCCCGACCTCTTCGTGTCGCGCTCCAGCGACGTGCTGCCTCAGATCAAGGAATACGAGCGCGTCTCGACCACAGTCGTGAACGCCTATGTCGGGCCGGCGGTCCAGCGCTACCTCACCAACCTGGAACGGCGCCTGCGCGAGGCCGGCCTGGCCGGCGCCCTGTTCATCATCCTGTCCCATGGCGGCATGGCGCCGGTCGAGGAGGCGGGACGACTGGCGGCGGCGACGGTCCTGTCGGGCCCGGCCGGCGGGGTGGCGGGCGCGCGCCGCTGCGCCGCGATGCTCGGCATTCCCGACCTGATCCCGTTCGACGTCGGAGGAACCTCGACCGACATCTCGCTGATCGTCGACGGGCAGGCGGCCCTGTCCGGCGCCCGCGGGCTCGCCGGCGAGCGGATCGCGCTTCGCTCCCTCGACATCGCGTCGGTCGCGGCCGGCGGGGGCTCCCTCGCGAGCTTCGAGAACGAGCGCTTCCAGGTCGGCCCGGAGAGCGCGGGCGCCGTCCCGGGGCCCGCCTGCTACGGCGCGGGCGGGACGCAGCCCGCCGTGACCGACGCCAATCTCCTCCTCGGCTACCTCGATGCGGACACCTTCCTCGGCGGCCGCAAGCGGCTCGACCGGGCCGCCGCGGAAGCCGCGGCCGACGCCCTCGCGCCGAGGCTCGGCCTCTCGCGCGACGAGACGGCGCTCGGCATCCACCGGCTGATCAACCTGAAGATGGCCGACGGCATCCGCCTCATGACCCTGCGGCGGGGCGTCGATCCCCGGCGCTTCGCCCTCCTGTCCTTCGGGGGCGCCGCGGGCCTTCACGCGGTCGAGGTCGCCCGCGAGCTGGAGATCCCGCGGGTCATCGTGCCGACCGTCGCCTCGGTCCTCTCGGCCTGGGGCATGCTGGCGAGCGACCTGCGCTACGAGGTGAGCCGGACCCATGTCGGCGAGCGCGCGGCCGTCGACGACGACGGGCTCCGGGCCATCTTCTCGGACCTCGAGGCGCAGGCGACGGCCCGGCTGCGCGAGTGGTTCGACGGCCCCTTGCGCGTCGAGCGCTCGGCGGAGATGCGCTACGGCGAGCAGGTCTTCGAGGTCGACGTGGCGCTCGACGACCTCGCATGGGATGCGCCCGCGCTAGTCGCCCGGGTCCACGAGCAATTCCACGCCCGCCACGAGGAGTTGTTCACCTACGCCTCACGGGATCAGGAAGTCGTGTTCGTCAACGCCCGCGTCGCCGTCGTCGGCACGGTGGCCGTCCCACCCGTTCAGGCCGCGGCCCTCTCGCCGTCGCCGGCCGCGCCCGTCGCGGAACGCCGCGCCTATTTCGGCGGCTGGCGCCCGGTCCCCGTCTACCGGATCGAGGGGCTCGCCCCGGGCATGACGATCACGGGGCCGGCGATCGTCGAGGCGGAGACCACCACCGTGATCGCCGGCGCGGGCGACGTCGTCACGGTCGATCGGCACGGGTGGCTCGACGTCCGGTTGAGACGCGGGAGCGCGGCGGACGGATGAGGTCGACGGGGCGGCACGCCGCCGTCACGGCCCGCCGGTCCCGGCGAGGTCCGCATCCGCGGCGGTCCCGCCTCCGGTCATGCGTCGCAGCCGCTGCGAGACCGTGAACCGTCCCGCCGGGTGGATCGTCGAGGACATCTCGAAGATCCCGCCCCTCTCGTCGACGTAGTGGCGCACGATCCGGAGCGCGGGCGCCTCGGCCTGCGCCTGCAACGCGGCGGCTCGGGCCGCCGGCAGGGCGACGGCGTCGACGGATTGCCGGATCTCGGCGCAGCGTCGGCCGTAACGCTGCTCGATCAGCGTCGTGATCAGAACCTCCGGCGTGACGCGGGCGGTCTCGCCGAGATCGGCGTAGAGCGGGTCGATATACACGTCGGTCCAGCTCACCGGGGGCGCGCCCGGCTCGTTGTTCAGGCGCAGGCTCGAGATCCGGAACCAGCGCGTCCCCTCCTCGCAGCCGATCTCCGCAGCCAGCCCCGCATCGGCCGTGACGTGCGCCGTCTCCTGGACCACGCGGATCGTCGCGACGCCGAACTGGATCAGGTCCTCCAGGGACGCCAGGGACTGGCGGTAGCCGCTGGTCGGTTCGGCCGCCTCGACCCGCGTCCCCGCCTTCTTGTTGCGCGAGACGAGACCCTGGTCCTGCAACTGGCGGATCGCCGTGCGGACCGTGTGGCGGCTCATCCCGTAATGCTCGCACAATTCCAGTTCGGTCGGCAGCAGCGTGCCGACCGGATAACGGCCCGAGGCGATCCCGGCCCTCAGATCCTGCGCCACCTGCGCCCACAACGTGCCGCTCATCGAACCTTCCCGCATGGCCGCGCGCCGTCGCGCGCCCGCTCGCTTGACATCATGTCCGGACATAAAATATGCATCTTAATGTTCGTACATAACAGCGCCGTTCCTGGAGCGGCCGGAGGAAGCCGTGAGCCGCCAGATCCCCGCACCCGCCGCCACCGTCATCGATTCGCTCCTGTTTCGCGACGCATTCGGCACCCCTGCGATGCGCGCGGTCTTCTCCGACCATGCCCTGATCCAACGCTTCATCGAGGTCGAGGTCGCCCTCGCCAAGGCCGAGGCGGCCTGCGGCGTCATTCCGGCCGAGGCCGCCGATGAGATCGCCGCACGCTGCCGCTTCGAGGCGCTCGACTTCGACCTCCTCCGCCACGAGACCGACAATGTCGGCTACCCCATCCTGCCGCTGGTCCACCAGCTGGTGAAGCAATGCGGCGAGGCGGGCCGGTTCGTCCACTGGGGAGCGACCACCCAGGACATCATGGACACCGCCAACGTGCTCCAGATCCGCGCCGGCCTCGATCTCGTCTCGGCCGACGTCGATGCCCTGCGCACCATCCTGGCCGACCTGTCGCGGCGCCACCGCGACACCCCGATGGCCGGCCGCACCCACCTGCAGCAGGCCCTGCCCGTCACCTTCGGCTACAAGACCGCGATCTGGCTCGCCGCCCTCGACCGCCACGCCGAGCGCCTCGCGCAAGCCCGCCCGCGGGTGCTCGTCGGGTCCTTCGCCGGGGCGGCCGGAACCCTGGCCTCGCTCGGGGAGAGCGGGCTTCCCGTGCAGGAGGCGCTCTGCCGCGAGCTCGGCCTCGGCGTGCCGGTCTCGACCTGGCACGTCGCGCGCGACGGCTTCGCCGAGGTGGTCAACCTGCTCGCCCTCGTCACCGGATCGCTCGGCAAGATCGCGCTCGACGTGATGATCATGGCCTCGACCGAGTTCGCCGAGGTCTACGAGCCCTTCGTCACCGGGCGCGGCGCCTCCTCGACCATGCCGCAGAAGCGCAACCCGATCTCGTCCGAGCTGATGCTGGCCGCCTCCAAGGGCGTCCGCCAGCAGGCCGGGCTGATGCTCGACGCCATGGTGCAGGATCTCGAGCGGGCGACCGGCCCCTGGCACGCCGAGTGGATGGCGATTCCCGAGAGCTTCGTGCTCACCGCCGGCGCGCTGCATCAGGCGAAGTTCGCCCTGGGCGGCCTGATCGTCGACGAGGCGCAGATGCGCCGGAACCTCGGCCTCAGCCGCGGGCTGATCGTCGCCGAGGCGGTGATGATGGCGCTCGCCCCCCAGACCGGCCGCCAGGCCGCGCACGACCTCGTCTACGCGGCCTGCCGCGTCGTGAACGAGCGCGGCGGCACCCTGGCCGAGGCGCTCGCCGCCGTGCCGGAGGTCACCGCGCATCTCGACCGGGCCGCGATCGACCGCCTGACCGACCCGGGGAACTACCTCGGCGCCGCGCCGCAGATGGTCGACCGCGTCCTCGCCTCGGCGCCGCGCGGCCGCTGATGCCCCTCACGACGACCGCTTAGCGCCGCAACGCGGGGGCGGGCGCCCCCGCGGCGACACCAAGAGCGCGCGGTCACGGATCTCGCACCCCCTTGGAGGAAACGATGTCGACGACCGTCACTACGCCGACCGGCCTGCACCCGCCGCCCTCCTCCGCGGCGCGGCCGCGCCCGGCCCTCTGGAAGAACCTCGGCGTCCAGATCGTCGTCGCGATGGTGCTCGGCGCGGCCGTCGGCTTCCTGTTCCCGAGCTTTGCCGCGCAGCTGAAGATCCTCGGCGACATCTTCCTGCGGCTGATCAAGACGGCGGTGGCGCCGCTGGTCTTCCTCTGCGTCGTCGTCGGCGTGACCTCGGCGGGCGACTTCAAGCGCGTCGGCAAGGTCGGGCTGATCGCGATGCTCTACTTCGAGATCGTCTCGACCCTCGCGCTGGCGGTGGGCCTGCTCGCCGGCAACCTGCTCGGCGTCGGCCAGGGCATGGCGGAGACGACCAAGGCCACCCTCGCGCAGGGCAAGGCGCCGACCGGGGCCGCCGCGCCGCACTCGACGCTCGACTTCATTCTCAACGTCTTCCCCGACAACTTCATCGGCGCGTTTGCCCGCGGCGAGCTGCTCCAGGTCCTGGTGATCGCGCTGATCTTCGGCGCGGCCCTGCTGAACCTGCCCCCCGAGAAGCGTCAGCCGATCGAGCGCGGCCTCACCACGATCTCGGACGCGTTCTTCGAGTTCATCCACCTGATCATGTGGTGCGCGCCGCTCGGCACCTTCGGGGCGGTCGCCTTCGCGGTCGGGTCGAGCGGCACGAGCGTGCTGCTCTCGCTGATCTACCTCGTGCTGAGCTTCTACGCCGTGGTGATCGCCTTCATCGTGATCGTGCTCGGGGCGATCTCGGCCCTGTTCAAGATCAACCTGTTCCGCTTCCTCGCCTTCATCAGAGAAGAAATCTACATCGTGCTCGGTACCGCCTCCTCGGAGAGCGTGCTGCCGCGGCTCCTCGAGAAGCTGCCGACCTATGGCTGCTCGCGGCAATCGGTCGGCCTCGCGCTGCCCACTGGCTACGCCTTCAACCTCGACGGCACGTCGATTTACATGTCGATGGGCGTGATCTTCCTGGCCAACGCCTATCACGTGCCGCTCGACCTCGGCCAGCAGCTCGGCATCCTGGCCGTGATGCTGCTCACCTCGAAGGGCGCGGCGACCGTGTCGGGGGGCAGCTTCGTGGTCTTCGCCGCGACGGTGGCGGCGACCGGCGTGCTGCCGCTCGAAGGCCTGCCGATCCTGTTCGGCGTCTACCGCTTCATGTCGATCGCCATCGCCACCACCAACGTGATCGGCAACAGCGTCGCCACAGTCGTCACCGCCAAGCTCGCCGGGGAGTTCGACCCCCGCATGGCGGAGGAGGCGATGGCGCGTCTGCGCGCCGAGCGCGCAGGATCTCCCTGATCCCGTCCCCGGAAGGCCCATGGGCCTTCCGCCCATACGCCGACCAATGTCCTCCTGGGAGAATCACGCGCCATGACCGAGCCGTCGCCGACCCGGATCGAGTACGATGCCTTCGGCCCGGTCGAGATCCCGGCCGACCGCTACTGGGGCGCGCAGACGCAGCGCGCGCTTGGGGTCTTCGCGATCGGCGAGGAGCGCCTGCCGGTCTGCCTGGTGCGGGCCTTCGGCCTGCAGAAGCTCGCCGCAGCGCGCGCCAACCGCCGTCTCGGGGTGCTGGACCCGTCCCTCGCCTCCCCCATCGAGGCCGCTTCCCGCGAGGTGTGGGAGGGCGGGTTCGACGACCACTTCCCCCTCGTGGTCTGGCAGACCGGCTCCGGCACCCAGACCAACATGAATGCCAACGAGGTCATCGCCAACCGCGCCAACGAGCGCCTCGGCGAAGCCCTGGGGACGCGCAGCCCGGTCCATCCCAATGACCACGTGAACCGGTCCCAGTCGTCGAACGACAGTTTCCCGACCGTCATGCACCTCTGCACGGCGCTGGAACTGCGCGACCGGCTGCTGCCGGCGCTCCACCTGCTGCGCGACACGCTGGCCGCGAAGGCGGTGGCCTTCGACGACGTGGTGAAGATCGGCCGGACCCACCTCATGGACGCGGTGCCGATGACGGTCGGGCAGGCGTTCCGCGCCTTCGCGGCGCAGATCGGATCGGGGATCGAGCGCGTCGAGGCCGTGGCTCCGCGCCTCCACCGCCTGGCGCAGGGCGGAACCGCCGTCGGGTCCGGTCTCAACGCGCCGGCGGGGTTCGACGAGGCGTTCTGCGCGGAGGTCGCAGCCCTGTCGGGACTTCCCGTCCTCCCCAACCCGAGCAAGTTCGAGGGGATGGGCGCCCACGACGCCCTAGTCGAGGTCTCCGGCGCCCTCAACGTGCTGGCGGTCTCAGTCATCAAGATCGCCAACGACATCCGCCTGCTCGGCTCCGGACCGCGCTGCGGCCTCGGCGAGCTGGTAATTCCCGATGACGGCCTGTCGTCGTCGATCATGCCCGGCAAGCGCAACGCGACGGTCGCCGAGGCCCTGTTGCAAGCCGCCTTCCAAGTCGTCGGCAATCACGCCACGGTCTCGGCGGCGGGCGCCTCCGGGACGTTCGAGCTGAACGTCGCCAAGCCGGTCCTGATCCACAACCTGCTGCAATCGATCCGGGTGCTGGCGGACGGCACCCGCGTCTTTGCCCTTCGCCTCGTGCGGGACCTCGACGTCGACCGGGACCGCCTCGCGGACAACGTTGCGAACGCCCTGCTGCTCGCCACGGCGCTCAACCCGACCCTCGGCTACGACCGCGTCGCCGCGATCACCCGGACGGCCATGAGCGAGGGGGTGACCCCGAGGGCGGCGGCGATCGCCCTCGGCTTCGCGACGGCGGAGGAGTACGACCGCCTCGTCGATCCGGTCGCGATGACCTCGCCCGGTCCTGGTCAGCGTCGGGAGCAGGACGTATGAGACGATGTCCGGAAGTGTCCTTCAGGACATCGTCTCATCAGCCCGCGCGGGCTGACGTTCGACGGCGAGACGAGCCCTTCTTCCACGTCTTCCCTTTTCCCGATTCTCCTGCCGCTGACGCCTCATACCCTCGCGCCTTGGCATCGACACGTCGACGCCAAGGCGTCCGGCGCACCGGCGCCGACGCCCATTCGGACTTGCCTTGCGCCTTCGAACGGGTCCGTTCGAAGGCGCGGCGGTATCAGTCTTCGTCCTGCCACCGCCGCAGATCCGTCTGGTCATGATAGCCCATGCGGTCGGGCGTGGTGATGAACTCGATCGTCGTGCCCCAGGGCATACGGCAGTAGCAGACCTTGTTCCCCGGACCTTTTTCGGTCGCGTAGGGAATGGCACGCGGCGCGGTCAGGGGCGTGCCGCCGGCCCTCTCGAAGCGCGCGACCGACGCGTCGATATCGTCGGTGTAGAGCGCGAAATGCGTGAGGCCGAAGTCGCTGGCCCGGATCGGCGGGGCCTGTTCGGGACCGTGCATCTCGAACAGCTCGATGTCGGGCCCGGTTCCGAGCTTGACCATCGCCTGGGCGCGAACGACCGTTCCGGGGAATGCCCCGACCGCCCGCTCGAAGTCCGGTCCCTGCCGCGGCGGATCCTGCGGTCCGAAGGACTGGTAGATCACCTGGCCGCCGAAGGCGTCCACCAGGAACGCTGTCGCCGCCTCGATGTCGGGCACCGTGATGCCGATATGATTGACGCCGCGGATGACGGGTGCGGACATGACAGTCTCCTCTCTCGGCTGGGTCGATCGACCGCGGCTTCGCGAACGGGCTCTGCCCGGAGGGCCGCGGCCGGCTTGGCCCGCATTCTCCCGCGGGCGCCGGCTTTCAGGTGGCTTTGAGGAAATCGATCAGGGCGGCCGCGACGTCGTGCGGCCGCTCATCGGCGACATAGTGGCTGCACCGCGCGATCGCGCCGCCCGTCACATGGCTGGCGAACTCTCGCAGCATCGGCACCATCTGCTCCCCGAAGCGCCGATCTCCGCCGAGGCCTAGCACCGGGATCGCGAGCGGCCGCTTCTTGTACGCGAGGGCAGCCGCGTGATCGGCGGCGAGGGTGCGATACCATTCCATGCCGCCGCGGGTGCGGCCGGGCAGCGCCATCGCTTTCGCGTAGATCTCGATATCCGCCGGATCGAAGGTGCTGTGATCGTAGAACCGCTCGGCCATGAAAGCCGATACGTAGTCATATTCGCGGCCGTGGATCAGGCGCTCGGGCAGATCACGGTTCCTATGGAAACCGAAGTGCCAGAGCCTCGCGGTCGTCGCCTCCCATCCCGTCCAGCCGGGAAGCGGCACGTCGAGCACGGCCAGGTGCGTGACCGCCTCCCGGTAGATCGCAGCCTGTGACAGCGCCACCATGCCGCCGATGTCGTGCCCGCACACCGCGTAGCGCCCATGCCCGAGGGCGGCCATGACCTCGTGCGCATCGCGCGCCATCGTCGCCTTGTCGTAGCCGTCGAGCGGACAGTCGGAGAAGCCCGCCCCGCGCAGGTCGATGGCCACCACGCTGAAATGCTCGGCCAGCAGCGGCATCACGTGGTGCCATTCCCACCAGGTTTCGGGCCAGCCGTGAAGCAGAAGGATCGGCGGGCCGGCACCCCCGGTGACGGCGTTGAGCTTGATGCCGTTCGCCGGCACGAGCTGCTGGGTGAATCCCTGCAAGGTTGCGATCATGATCGCACTCCGATCGGATGGTGGGGTTGGAGCAGCGCGGGCGGCCGGCGCTCAGGGCTGGTCGAAATCCGTGGCGATCGAGATCTCGCGCCAGGCGTCGATGTCGCTGCGGAAGGAAGCCAGCTTCCGCTCGGCAATCGCGTGCGCGACCGGGCCGAGCGGCAGGTGAAGCGGCGCATCGTCGGCGTCGACCGCCCGCAGGATCACCGCAACGGCCTTGTCGGGATCGCCGGCTTGGTTGCCGTCGCTGGTCTCGCGATAGCGCCTGCGCGAGCTCGCCGCGTAGTCCGGCATCTCCTTGGCCGCCATGGTGATCGAGCGGCCGAGGAAATCGGTGCGGAACGGCCCGGGCTCGACGATCAGCACGCGGATGCCGAAGGGCTTCAACTCGCCCGCGAGCGCCTCGGACACGCCTTCCACCGCGAACTTGGCGGCATTGTAGTAGCCCCCTCCGCCACCACCCGCGATGCCGGCGCCGGAGGACATGTTGACGATCGTCCCGCCCGTGCGCCGCAGGACGGGCAAGGCGGCTCGGGTCGTCTCGATCAGGCCGAAGACGTTCACCTCGAACATCGGCCGGTATTCCTCGGGCGTGCCTTCCTCGATCGCGCCGTACAGCCCGTAGCCGGCATTGTTCACCAGCACGTCGAACCCACCGAAGGTCTCGACGGCCTTCGCTACCGCCGATCTCGCGGCCGCCGCATCCGTCACGTCGAGCGGCAGCGCGATCAAGCGGCTCGCGAAGGGGGCCGCCATCTCTTCGATCGACCGGACGGTGCGCGCGGTCGCGACGACCTGATCGCCGCGCTGTGCCGCGGCCAGGGCAAGACGGCGGCCGAAGCCGCTCGAGCAGCCGGTGATGAGCCAGGTTTTCATTGCGTCTTCTCCGTCGTCGTTTCGAGCGACGCCACGCTGCCGCCGCGAACCGTCATCTCGGCGATGATCGACCAGTCCTTCTCACCGAGGCCCGCAGAGACTGCTTTGCCGAGCCCCTCGCGGACGGCTTCCAGCATCGGGAGCGTGCGTCCGATCGCGTTGCCGGCCTCGGTCGCCAGGCGCATGTCCTTGAGCGCGAGCTTGGCTTTGAAGCCCGGCTCGAATGATCGTTCGGTGATCTGCGCGCTGTAGCTCTCGTAGGCGCGGCCCGAGAACAGGGTGCCCAGGATGAGTTCGAAGAAATCCGCCCGGTCGAGGCCGACGCTCTCGGTCAGCACGATCCCCTCGGCCATCGCCTCGATCGCCATGGCGATCATCATGTTGCAGGCGAGCTTCGCCGCATTCGCCCGAGCGGGGTCCTCCCCCAATTTCCAGACCTTCTTGCTGAGGAGGGCGAGCAGCGGCTCGATGCCCGCGACGGCCTCGGCCTTTCCGGCCGCCAGGATGTTGAGCTGGCCGCGCGCCGCGACGTTCGGCCGACCGAGGACCGGTGCGGACACGTAGCCGAGGCCCGCCTCTTCGTGCAGGCGCTCCAGGTCCCGCGCGAAAGCGACCGAGATCGTCGACGTGACGATGTGCGTCAGCCCTGGTCGCGCGCTCGCCAGCAGGCCGGCATCGAGTATCACCTCCCGGATGGCCGGGTCGTCGGACAGCATCGTGAAGACTGCGTCGGCGTCGAAGGCATCCGCCGGGAGCTCGACCAGCGTCACGTCGGGAACGTTGTCCTGAGCGACCTTGCTCCGGTTCCAGGCCCGCACGTCGTGGCCGGCCTTCACCAGGTTCAGGGCCATCGCCGAGCCCATGCTGCCGAGACCGATGAACCCGATCTGCATGATCTGTCTCCTGTCGTTCGGATGGGAGCCCGGGCGACCGCCCTCGTGGGTCGGGAGGATCCGCGGAAGGACGCCTTCCCCGGCGATGACGCCAATCTAGATGCTTAAATTTGTTCTTTAACTGACATGATTGTACTCTCCGCGTTCATTTTCGTACGGGTGGTCGCGATGGAGTGGAGTGACGTCAGAATCTTTCTTGCCATCGCGCGATCCGGCACGCTCGGCGGCGCCGCGCGTTCCCTCCAGACGAGCCACCCGACCGTCGGCCGGCGCCTGCGCGCCCTCGAGCAGGCAATCGGTCACACGCTCTTCCAGCGCACGGCGGACGGTCTCGTTCTGACCGACGAGGGCCACGGGATCATCGCGCTGGCCGAGCAGATGGAAGAAGGCGCGCTGGCCATGCAGCGCCGGCTCG
Source organism: Methylobacterium sp. EM32 (assembly GCF_040593685.1). Classification (NCBI taxonomy): domain Bacteria; kingdom Pseudomonadati; phylum Pseudomonadota; class Alphaproteobacteria; order Hyphomicrobiales; family Methylobacteriaceae; genus Methylobacterium; species Methylobacterium sp. EM32. The sequence continues at coordinate 68,487 of NZ_JBEXZS010000176.1, forward strand.
CGGGGCGGGAACAGAATCTCAAAGGCAGCCTGCGTATTTCGTCGGCGGACTGGTTCGGGGCCTATGTCCTCCCTCCGATCCTGGCGGATTTCACGAAGGCCTACCCCCATGTCGACGTCGAGATCCTGACAGGCACGCGCCTGTTCAACCTGGCCCAGCGGGAGGCGGACGTCGCTTTTCGCATCGTTCCGTTCGACACGGCGGATGTCGTTCAGCGGCGGCTCTTCAGGCTCGAATACGGTGTCTACATCGCCGAGGAGGCGCCCGATCCCACTTTTGGCGACGGGACCGGCTTCCGGCTGATCACCCACGACACATCGACGGGTCATTTTCCCGACATCGCGTGGCTCATCGAGTGCTTCCCGAACGCAAGACCGGTCCTGCGATCGAACAACCGCAACGTCCAGGGGCGCATGTGCAGGCAGGGCGTCGGCATCGCCGTCCTGCCGCGCGTGGTCGGCGATCAGATCCCGGGGATCCGCACCCTGGACATGCCGACGCCGCCGCCGGCGCGAGACATTTGGATGGGGTATCACCGGGACCTACGGCGCCTGCAGCGCCTTCGTGCATTCATCGCGACCGTGTCGGACCATCTGGTGAATGCGACCGCATGATACCGACCCGGCAGTGCGCCGCCCTTTCCGAGCCACCGGCCGGGTGCAGGAATGGCGCATCGATACCGTCTCCAGATTGCAGGACGACGTCGGGCTGCGGACGAGGAAGTAGCCCTCAGCACGCACGGCCCGCTTCGCCGCGCCGGATCACGCGGTCCGTTCCGTCGCTCCCCTCCGCACCCGCGCAACGGTCAACCACACGGCCGAGACCAGGAAGTAGAAGGCACCGAACGCCGCATAGGGCGCTATGTCCGTGATCTCGGGCGTCGCGGCACCGTTCGCCTTGACGATGAAGTGGGTACCCGCGAGGGCCGACTGCGCGCCGCTCAGCGCCATTGCCCACTGGGCGCCGGCCTGCCAGCGCCGCACGCCGGTCGCGAGCTGGAGCAGGCCGGAGAGGATCGCCCAGACCCCGAACACCGCCAGCACCGCGTGCAGACCCCATCCGAGCGCGACCGCCACCGCGACGGCGACGACGGTGCTGGCGGCCGCGTTGAGGACCTGGCTGGGATTGGCGATGAAGCCGCCGCTGCGGCGCGCATCGATGACGTTGGCGACGGCGTCCCAGGCGGGATAGGCGACCAGGAGCGCCGCCGCGGCCGGCGGCACGGTCCTGCCGATGGTGAACGCCGCCGCGACCCAGCCGACTGACACCCCGGCACGGAGGAAGTAATAGGAGCTCAGCCAGCGCGAAGCGTCACGGCCGGATTGTTGGATGGTCGTCATCGGCTTTCCCTTCGGGTGCGCGGCGCGGCGGAGGATGCGGAACTCGGGCAAACCCGAGTTCCGTGGGGGATCGGGGCGACGGGCCATCACGCGGCGGACCCGGCGCCTCGCACGCCGGGCTTCGTGAAAGCGGCGTCTTTTCAGAGAGATGCGCGTCGCTTCGGAAGGCAGGTTTACGATTGGACGCCGATGGCACCCATGACCGGATCACTGGAAAACTTGACCGTTTTTCCGGACGGCGGACCGGGCGGCGTCTCCGGCGACCTGCTCTCGCACGTGCTGGCGCAGATCCGGCTCACCGGGGACTATGTCCGGTCGTACGCCGTCGCGCGTTCGACAAGCTTGGACCTGGAGGCCGGGGCCGCCCACGTCCTCGTGGTCGCCGACGGCTCGCTCGACGTCGAGGACGAGGGTGGGGAGCGTGTCGTGATCGCCACGGGCGACCTCGTGCTTCTGCCCCGCGGGCTCGGAGGATCCCGGCTGGTGGCATCCGCCTCGCACGCATCGGTGATCGTCTGCCGGTTCTGGTTCGATCTCCACAGTCTTCGCGGCATGATCTCGGCCCTTCCCGGGCGCATCCATATCCGGAGCGCCGAGGGAGCCGGGTGGCTCGACGGCATCGTGCCCTTCCTGATGGTCGAGGTGACCGACGACGAGCCCGGCGCGGCCCTGATGATCTCACGGATCATCGACGTCATCGTCATCCGCACCCTGCGAACCTGGGTGCAGCGGGGGGGCACCACCGGATGGCTGGGAGGGCTGTCCGACGCTCGCATCGCCCGAGCGCTGAAGGCCATTCACGAGCGACCGCTGCCGCGCTGGGGCGTCGAGGCCCTGGCCGACGTAGCCGGCATGTCCCGGTCGAGCTTCTGCGAGCGGTTCACCAGCCTCGTCGGACGCTCGCCCCTGCGCTACCAGAACGAGTGGCGGCTCACGCTCGCCCGGGACATGCTGGTCGCCCGCGAGGCACGTGTCGGCGAGGTCGCGCTACGCGTCGGCTACGAGTCCGAATCAGCGTTCAGCCGTGCTTACAAGGCGATGTTCGGCCATCCACCGAGGGCCGAGCCTGCACCGACGAGCGAGACATGATTGCAGAAACGAGTCGTCTTCTTGGGATAGCAGCAGCGTGACTGATCACGACATTTTGATACCGTGACCAATGCAGGAAGGTCCGCTTCTTCTTACCAAACGGACGCGTGAGCCAGCAGGCTTGAAGGTCTGCAAGGGGTCAGGAATTAGCATGCAGACTGGTCGGCTACGGGTCAGGTGTCTGCATGCGGGCGGCGCGGCGAGGGTCCCGGCGTCAATGTTTCGAGACGGGAGAGTTACGCCCAGATCCGGCCCAGTCCGCCCACGGTGGCGCTCCGAACGCGGGACAGGAGCTCGTCTAGCGGCCTCGGCATCCCGAGCAGGTGGCCTTGCGCGTACCGGCAGCCGTGGCGGCGCGCTGCTGCCAGTTGCTCGCGTGTCTCGACACCCTCGGCGATGCAATCGAGCCCGAGGTTCTGGCACAGGCCGAGGATCGTCACGACCACGCTGCGGCCGAGATCGGACTGAATGTCCGCCATGAAGCTGCGGTCGATCTTGATCTTGTCGAGCGGCAGGCGGTGGACGTAGCCGAGGCTGGAATACCCGGTCCCGAAATCGTCCGGCGCGATCTGGATGCCGAGCGCCCGCAGGGTGGCGATGGCCTCCCTTGCGCACTCGAAGTCGCGCATCAGCGCCGTCTCGGTCAGTTCGAGCGTGAGCCGCCGCGGATCGAGGCCGCTCTCGCGCACCGCCGCCAGGATTGCGCAGACCGTCTCGGACGATGCCAGATTGTGCGACGACAGGTTGAAGGACAGGCCGACCTCTGGCGGCAGACGGGCGGTATCGGCCAGCGCCTTGCGCAGGAGCAGGATCGTCACGGTATGATGATCCCGCTGCGCTCCGCCGCCGCGATGAAGCGGTCGGGCGGGACGCGGCCGAGCGTCGGGCTGGTCCAGCGCGCCAGCCCCTCGACGAAGGCGATCGTATCCGTGGCTGTGTCGAGGATCGGTTGGTAGTATACCTCCATCTCGGCAGCGAGGTCGGCGCTGAGAAGAGCGGTCTCGACCACCAGCTCGGCGCGGATCGCATCCTCGTTTTCGCGCGAGAACAGGGTCGCGGCGCCGCGCAGGTGCTCCTTGGAGTGGTAGAGAGCGTAGTCCGCGCGGTCGAACAGCACGTCGGCGTTGCGCCCGGCACTCGGATACAGGGCGAGGCCGCAGGAGCATCCCGCGACGACCGGCGTCTCGCCGACCCGGATCGGCGCCCGCAGCGCCTCGCAGATGCGGTGGCAGACGGCGATCACCTCCTCCTCAGGCCGGGACGGGCGGATGAGGAGGCCGAACTCGTCGCCCCCGAGCCGCGTCGCCGTGATGTCCGGGCCGGCGAAGGCGGATAGCCGCCGTGCGATCTCGGTGAGAACGCGGTCGCCGGCGGTATGGCCGTAGGCGTCGTTGATCGGCTTGAAGCGGTCGAGGTCGAGGATCGTGAGGCCGAACGGCGCGTCGGTCCCGGCCGCCTCCTGCAGCAGGCTGTCGAGACGCTGGAACAAGTAGCGCCGGTTGGGAAGCCCGGTCAGGCCGTCGGTATGGGCGACCCGCGCGTTCTCGTCCGCCAGCCATTCGGCGCGCGCCTGCGCCTCGACGAGCCGGATGAATGTCAGGAAGTTGTCGGCGAGGATGCGCACCATGACGGCCGTCACGAAGGTGATGTTCAGCGCGCTGGCGACGAAGACATGGTTGCCGCTGGTCAGGTGGTGGACCAGGAAGACGCCCATGACGATGACGGTCACTAGGAAGGCGGCGACCGGAAGGTGGGTCAGGTAGAAGATGTAGGCCACGACCGTGACGGCGACGAAGATTGCGACGTGCCCCTGCTCGAACGGACCGCCGTAGCGGCCGAGCGCGATCGCCCACGTCACGAAGGCGGAGAGCACGGCCGTCAGGAGGCTGGTGCCCGAAGCTGGCGCGCGGCGTCCGACGCCGCGAGGTCCGGGACCCGCAGGCGCCGCCAGTGGACGGCCCGAAGCGCGCAGAGCGCCACGAGGGCGCCCGGCACGCCCAAGGTCATCCAGGCCGGCGCCACAGCGGAATGCGTGAACGACAGCGCGCCCGTGTTGACGGACAGCAACGTGTATAAAGACAGGATGTATTTCTTGAGTTCGGCAACCTGCCTCGTCTCGACGCTGGACCAGAGCGGGGTGCCGGCCACTCCAGTGAGGAATTCTTTCCAGTGCTTCATCGAGGCAGCGATCCTGCCAACGGCCGGGAAGCTAGCCGGCAGCGCTTGAGAGTTGTTTCAATTATAGGTTTTGCTAGGGCGATAATCCACGCCAGGGGTGCAAGTCGGGACTGCCCGGACGTCGTTGCGGGCGGGCGCGTTCGTCTCGGCACTCGCGCCGAACTCAAACCAACGGTCGTTGGAGACGACTTCGGTGCCGTTCTCGAATTTTCGCCTGGCCCAAGGTATCGGACTTCTGGGCCCAAGCATCGAAGATTCGAGATGCGTCGGTCTCCTTGGCCGGTGGGATCAGAAGCCGCTCTCGCGGATGAGCACGGCGGTCGCCGCGCGCCACCAGTGGCGGGCGAGGCTGCGCGGCTCCGTCGCGATGGCGACCTCGCCCCGGATCGTGCGGCGCCAGCGGTCAGGGGGCGTCTCCGTCCGGAGACGGACGCGGTAGAGCGCCGTCAGGGGCTCGTAGTGCCCGTCCTTCTGGCGCGCGGGCAGCGGCCCGCCGAGGGGCTCGGCGAGGACGGCATCCGGCAGCGTGCGCCGGTCGCTCCGCTCGACCTGCTCCACGACGGCGTCGAGCGCCGGAACATCCGCCTGGGCGGCATGGAACCGCGCTGCCGCCCCCTCGCGCAACGCCGCGACGTCGCTCTCCGCCACGTAGGCCTGAAGGATCCACGCCTCCGGGGCGACGATCAGGCCGATGCCGTCGCTGTCCGAGAGCCAGCGGCCGGGCGTCAGGTGGTCGGCGAGCTGCCGGATCTCGCCCGCCATCCCGGCGCGGATCACGAGCCGCGCCTTGAGGTCCTGCTGCAGGGCGAGCTCGCGGCGGCTCGCCGCCAGGGTCTCGGTCAGGGCGCCGAGGCGGTCGGCGCTCGCCTGCTCCGTCGCGCTCAGCGCGATCTCGCGCTGCGTCTCGGCGATCCGGGCCTGCGCGACGGCGATCTGGTCGTCGACCTCCGGCGCCTCGAGGGTGACCAGCGGATCGCCCTCGGCGACCCGGGCGCCCTCGGCGACGTGCAGAACCGCGATCCGGCCCGGGGCGGCCGGGAACACGCGCAGGAAGGCTTCGGCACGCAGGACCGCCGGCGCCTCGATCCGCCCGTGCCACGGCAGGGCGATCCCGGCGAGCCCGGCTCCCAGAGCCGCGAGGGCAAGGAGGCCCGGCCGGGTGAGGCGGGCACCGCGGCGCAGGCGCCACCAGGTCCGGAGTTCCCGCACGACGGGACGCACCACGAACCAGCCGATCTCGACGAGGAACAGGCCGATGCCGACGAGCTTGATGAAGAAGTGATAGACGACCAAGGCGATGGTCGTGAACAGGACCAGCCGGTAGAGCCAGACCGCCCAGGCATAGGCGGTCATCCAGGCCCGGACCCGGCCCGGCAGCGGCTCGGCGGCGGGATCCTCCGTTCCGAACAGCGCTCGCCGCAATCCCTGCGCGGCCACCGCGAAGGCCCGCGGCTGGAGGTTCGGCATGCCGACGGCGTCGGCCAGCAGATAATATCCGTCGAAGCGCATGAAGGGGTTCAGGTTCACCGCAAGCGTCGAGGCCCAGCTCACCGTGGCGATCATCAGGGCGGCGTCACGCCAAGGACCGTCGGGCACGAGGCTCCACAGCAGCAGAGCCGCCACCGCGAGGACGAGCTCCGCGGCGATGCCGGCCGCGTCGATGGCGAGGAGCTGGCGCCGGTCGGTCAGGCGCCAGGCGTCCGTCGTCTCGGTGTAGAGGCGCGGCCAGAACACCACGAAGGCGACGCCCGCATTCGGCACGCGGATCCCGAGATGCTTGGCGACCACCGCGTGGCCGAGCTCGTGCACGCATTTCGCCAGGACGAGTGCCGCCATCAGCCAGGACAGGCTCTCGGGCGAGGCCATCGCGGCGACGCGGCCGGCGAGCACGTCCCATTGCCGCCCGGCGAGGTAGAGGCCGAGGCAGAGGCCGAGCAGGACGATTCCCGCGAAGGTCCGGGTGAACAGGGGCCGCGCCAGCGGGGCGAGCCGGGTCAGGGCTGCGTCGGGCCGCAGGAGCGGCAGCTTGAAGAACAGATAGTGATGCAGCAGCCAGGACCACGGCCCCGCGCGCCGCCGCGCGCGCTCGGCCGCGTAGAGCCGCCAGGCGCCGGGCGCGACGGCCGAGACCAGGTGGTTCCCTTGTAGCGCGCGTGCCAGCGCCTCGACGTCGCCGGCCTCGACGTCGAGGTGCGTCTCCGCCCGCACCCGGCCGGCCAGCTCTTCGGCAGTGACGGCGTCCCAGCGGGCCAGGATCTCGAACTCGACCCAGCCGAGCCGGAAGTAGGTGTTGCGCACGGGATCGTGCAGCGTCCAGGTCGGCGCGCCGCTGCGCGCGCGGGGGCCCTCGACGACGTCGAGCTCCTGGCGCAGGCCGGGCAGGCGCGCCGGCGGGGCGCCCCCCGGCAGGCCCGCCCCGAGGTGAATCGGAAGGGCGGTCACAGGCCGAGAATCCGGCGCATCGCGGCGAGCGGCCGCCGGAACACGAAGTAGAACAGCGAGACCCGCTCCCCGTAGAGCTTGGCCGTGCCCTTGAGTCCGAGGCGCGGGGGATCCTGCGCGTCCGCGAGGTCGGCGCGCACCCGATAGGACAGCACGTTGAGCGGCGACATCTCGGCGTCGTAGCCCGCCTGGACGAGGCGGGCCTCGACCGGCCGCAGCGGATCGACGTTCATGAACAGGCGGACCGGCGCCCCGGGCTCCAAGTCGACGGCATCGTCGACCGGGATCCAGATCTGCAGGCGCGCCCGGGCCGGCGAGGCGAGCGTCATCACCTTCTCGCCGACCTTGACCGGGCGGCCGCGCCACTCCTCCGGGTCGCCCATGATGGCGATGCCGTCGCGGGGCGCCCTGACCTCGGCGCGCGCCAGAAGCTCGCGGTAATAGTCGGTCTCGGCCTGCCGCAGGTCGACGCGCCGCTCCAGCACCGCCGCCTCGGTGCGGCTCTTGTCGGCCCCGAAGGCCTTCTGCCGGGCGCCGAGGAGCTCGGCCCGGGCGACCTCAAGCTGGCGCAGCGCGACCTCGTACTTGCCGCGCAGCTCGGTATCGTCGAGGCGAAACAGCAGGTCGCCGGCGCGGATCTCGGCGCTCGGCGCCACCAGGATGCCGGCGACCACGCCGGTCGCCGGCGCGGCGACGACCGCCGCGTCGAGCGGCACGATCTCGGCCGGCGCCAGCACCGACTGGCGCACCGGCAGGAGCGAGAGGAGGCCGAGGGCGACCGTCGCCGCGAAGCCGCCGCGCAGGCTCGCGAGGTCGCGCCAGGACCGGCCCGCCCCGCGGAACATGGAGGCCGCGTGGGCGAGCGCCCCGGCGAGATGCTCGGCCGCCGCGCGCTCGGTTTCCCCAAAGGGCGCCTGCCGGAACAGGATCAGGCCGCCGAGGAGGCGGCCGTCCCGCCGCAGCGGCAGGATCAGCGCCCGGTGCGGCAGACCCGGCGGCCAGTCCTCCTGCGGCACGCCCCACGCCCCGTCGGGGGCAGGCCCCTGCCCCGCCGGGACGGCGACGACCGACGCCGCCTCGGTCGGTGAAGGCACCCTCGCCGGCAGCCGGCCGGCGAGCCGCGCCAGCGCCCGCGCGAAGGGCGAAGCCTCGTCCACCTCGGCGACTGCCGAGACCGCCGCGAGGACCGGACGGCGGCCGGCGTAGAACAGGGCGGCGGTGTCGTAGGCCACCACGCGCTGCGTCTCGTTGACGGCCGCGAAGGCGAGGTCCTGCGCGTTCCGCGCCGCCCGGAACGTCGCCTCGAGCTGGAGGGCGGCGGCGAGCCGCTGGGCGCGCCGGTCGTTCGTGAAGCTGTGGGGCGGCGGGTGGCTGGTCATTGCGAGGCCGGCATGGTCGGGAAGGCGGCGGTACCGCTCATCCCCGGCAGCAGGTCGCGCGCGTCCTCGATCCGCCCGAGGATCTCGATCGACTGGCTCGCCGGATCGACGCGGCCGGAGAGGGCCGCGACCGAGGCCCGGTAGCTGCGCCCGGTCTCGTCGACCCGGACCGTGAACGCGTCGCCGACCTTGAGCCACCGCAGCCAGGGCGACGGGACGATGGCGGTGAGGCGCAACGGCCCGTCGCTGACGATCGACAGGATTGGCCGGTCGGCGGCCACCGCCTCGTGGGCGTTGGCGTGCCGCTTGGCGACCCGCCCGGCGAAGGGCGCGCGCAGGACGCAGTGGCTCGCGGCGGTGCGGGCCTCGGCGAGTTCCCCCTCGGCCTTCTGGGCCTCCGCCCCGGCGAGCTCGACGTCGAGGCCGCCGATCGCCCCGAGCTTGACGAGGCGCTGCTTCGAGCCGAGGCGGGCGAGCGCGCCCTTGTGGACCCCGGTCGCCGCGCCGACGCGGGCCTCGCGCAGGGCGCAGTCGAACCGGGCCAGGACCTGGCCGGCCTCGAAGCGGTCGCCGAGATCGACCGCGATCCGCTCGAGCAGCAGCGGCCCGTCCGAGGTGAGCGTGGCCTCACGGTCCGCCGCCAGCAGGGCCCGCACCTCCTGGGCATAGGCCGCCTGGACAGGGGCGCCGATGGCGCCGAGGAGCGCGAGCAGGATCCACGGGGTGCGGGACAGGATGCAGCGGCTCATTCGACCCTCGCGGCGTTCGCGCTGGCCTCGCGGCGCACCTCGTCCCCCGCCGGGGGGACGGACGCGGTGTTCGCCTCCGGCGCGGTCTCGGCCCCCGGGTCCGACGCGGGACCCGCGCCATTCGACGGGATCGCCCCGGTGGTGGCGACGCGGCGCGCCTCGCGCGCCTCCGTGATGTGCCGAGCGAGCGCGGCCGGAAGGCCACGATCGACGAACTCGCGCAGCGAGGCGGTCAGGGCCGGCAGGTCGCCGTCCTGGGCGCCCGGGAACACGTCGACCCCGAGGGAGGTCAGGACCGTGGCGTAGGCCTCCTGCAGCTCGGCGAAGGTGTAGTAGTAGTCGAGGGCCGCGAGGGCATGGCCGGCCCGCGCCTCGATCAGCGAGGCGTCGCCGGCGGTCGTCGCCTCCTTGTTGGCCCGCACGTTCGTCAGGGCGTGGGTCTCGTTCTGGAGGATGCGCCGAGCGAGCTCGAAGTCACGCAGCTTGGTGCCGTAGGCGCGCATCGCGAGGTGGACCTGCGTGACGACGGACAGCGTCATCGCCCGGCGCTGCGCCTCGATCAGCACCTGCTTGGTCTCGTTCTGCCGCAGACGGGCCGGCAGGCTGATGAACTGGGTCAGCTGCAGCGACAGCCGCGCCCCGAGGTCGAACCAGTTGTTGTTGTAGAGGTAGCGGTTCGAATCGTAGGCGCGGCCCGAATCGATGCGCAGGCCCGGCAGGGTCGCCAGGATCTCGATCTGTCGCTCGAGCCGGGCGATGCGCAACTTGTAATCGTGCTCGTAGAGCTCGGGCCGGGTCATCAGCGCGACGGTGCGCAGGGCCACGAGGTCGCCCGGGAGCGGCGGCGGCCGCAGGCTCTCGCGGCCGCTCAGGTGCAGGGGCTGGGCCGGATCGACACTGATGAGCGCCGCGAGTTCCGCGCGCGAGAGCGCCATCAGCTCCTGGCGCCGCTCGATCTCGCGCAGGGTGCGCAGCATCCGGCGCTCGAAGTCGAGGGCGGCTTCCGGCGTGAGGTCGCCCCGGGCCTGGGCCTGGCGGGCGTTGCGGATCGCCGCGTTGGCCGCGTCGGCGATCGCCGGCAGCTGGGCGCCGATCCGCTCGGCCGCATAGGCACGCCAGTAGGCCCGGCGGGTATCGGCGAGGATGCGGGAGGTGGTCTTGCGCTCGACCTCGCGGGCGAGCCAGACGGCGTTGCCGTCCTGCTGCATCTTCACGTAGCTGACGCCGAAATCCAGCGTGCTCCACAAGACGCGCCCGTCGGCGACGGCGCGGTTGCGCTCGAGCGAGGTCGAGGGCTCGAGGGACTGGCGGCCGGTGAGCAGCGACTGGCTCGACGACCCGGCCTGGTTGCTGCGGCCGAGATAGCCGCCCCCGATGCTGGCATCGGGCAGGAGCTTGTACTTCGCGAGGTCGAACTCGCCCGAGGCGTAGAACTGCTCGACGAGGCGGATGCGCCGGTCGAGGTTGTATTTCAGCGCCCGCGCCATCGCGCCGTAGAGGTCGATCCGCCCCTCGATCGGGGCCTGGCTGGCGGTGATCGCGTCGAGGTCCCGGATCGCGACGTCGAGACGCTCGCCCTCGGTCACCGGCTCCGGCATCACGCAGGCGCCGAGGGCGGTGAGGACGAGGGCCGTCGCGGCCGCGCGGGCCGGCCTGTTCGGCCAGGCGCGTCCGCGACGGAGCGGGTTCCAGCGGAGAGAGCGGCGGATCATGCGGGAGGAGCCTCGGGGGTCGGATACGGAGAGGTTGCGGGGGTCAGCGGCGTCCCGCCGCCTCGGAGGGAGGCGGCGGTTCGGCGAAGGCGGCGTGGAGGCGCGCCTGGCCGTGCTCGAACCGGTTCGCGAAGCCGCGCAGCTTGTGGGCGAGGCCCGGCCCCGGCGCCTCGGCCGGGCTCGGCCCGGCCGGCACCGGGTCGTCGCGGAACATCCAGTCGGAGGGCGGCGCCTCGCCCTTGCGGATCAGGATCGGCTCGGCATCGGGCGGCGGCCCGGGGAGCACCGGGCGGACGGGCGCCGGAGCGACCGGCTCGGGCGGGCGCTGCAGGTCGCGGACCGACGGCAGCTCAGGGACCGACGGCAAATCGAGGACCGGGAGCGGCCCGGCCTCCAGGCGCCAAGCCCGGAGCGGGTCCACCACCTCCGGGGTGATCCGCAATGTCGTGCAGAAGGGCCGGCCCTCGTGCAGGACGTCGCGCACCCCGGGATCTGCGTGGCGCGGCAGGGCGTCCGCCATGCGCAAGCCGGTGCCGTCATGGACCCGGGCGTGCTCGACGACGTAGGGCAGGATCCGCAAGCTCCCGACCTCGGGGCACGGCCCGGCCGCGAGCAGGGGCACGTCCTCGACGATCCAGCCCGCACCGAAGAGCAACCGCTCGCGGCTCGCCTCGCCGCGGTCGCGGGTGATGTTGTCGCCGGCCTGGACGCTGGCCTGGACTGGGGCGACGGTGCCGCGCACCGCCGCGGTCGCGCTGCCGCCCTGCCCGTCCGACACGGTGTAGGTGAAGGCCGTCGCGCCGGCGAAGCCCGGGTCCGGTACGAAGAGCAGCGTACCGTCGGCCAGCAGCGTCACCTGTCCGCCGACGACCGCGACGCTGCCCCCGGGCGCGACGAAGCGGCCGTCGATCGCGGTGAGGCTGAGCGGATCGCCGTCGGGATCGCGGTCGTTGGCCAGCACCGGGATCACCGAGGGCGCGCCGGTACTCGCGAAGGCGTCGTCGGCCGCGACCGGGGCATCCGCGACGGGGGCGATCGTGCCGAGGACCGTGCCGGTCGCGGTGCCGCCGCGTCCGTCGCTCACCGTGTAGGTGAAGCGGACCGCGCCGTTGACGTCCGGCGCCGGGACGAAGACCAGCGTGCCATCGGCGGCGAGGCGCACGAGGCCGCCGGCGACGGCGACCGCCTCCCCGGGCACGATCGGCCGCCCGTTGATCGCCGTGAGGCTGAGCGCGTCGCCCTCGACGTCGCGGTCGTTGGCGAGGATCGCGATCGTCACCGCACCGTCCTCGGCCACGACGAAGGTGTCGGTTCCCGCCACCGGGGGGTCGTCGACCGGCGCGACGGTGCCGGTGACGGCGGTCGTGGCGCTGCCGCCCTGCCCGTCGGAGACGGTGTAGGCGAACGAGACCGGGCCGTTGAAGTCGGCGGCCGGCGCGAAGGTGAGCGTGCCGTCGGGATTCAGCGTCACCGTGCCGCCCGCCACCGCGACCGAACCGCCCGCCGTGATCACCCGACCGTCGACGGCGGTGACCGTCAGGGAATCGCTGTCGGGATCGGCGTCGTTGGCGAGCACCGGCACGCGGACCGGCGTATCCTCGGCCGTGACGAAGCGGTCGGCGGCGGGGATCGGCGCGTCGTCGACGGGCGAGACGGTCCCGCCGACGATCGCGGTGGCGCTGCCGCCTTGCCCGTCCGATGCCGTGTAGGTGAAGGAGACCGATCCAGTGAAGTCGGGGGTCGGCACGAAGGTGAGCGTGCCGTCCGGGTTGAGGGTCACGGCGCCGCCCGCCACCGCGACCGTGCCGCCTGGCAGGATGCCGACGCCGTCGATCGCCGTGACTGCCAGCGGATCACCGTCGGCATCGCGGTCGTTGGCGAGCACCGCGACGACCGTCGGCCGGTCCTCGGAGGTCGCGAGCGCGTCGGCGGCGACGACCGGCGCATCGTTGACCGGCGCGACGCCGCCGCTGACGGTCGCGGTGGCGCTGCCCCCCCGGCCATCCGACACGGTGTAGGTGAAGGAGACCGCGCCGTTGGCGTCCGCGGCCGGCACGAAGGTCAGCGTGCCGTCAGGGTTCAGCGTCACCGCACCGCCCGCGACCGCGACCGTGCCGCCTGGCGCGACGGCCTGGCCGTCGATCGCCGTGATCGTCAGCGGATCGCCGTCTGCGTCGCGGTCGTTGGCGAGCACCGCCAGGGTAGCGGGCGTGTCCTCCGCCGTCGTGAACGCATCGGCGCCGGCGAGGGGCGCGTCGTTGACCGGCGTGACGAGCCCGTTCACCGTCGCGGTCGCGCTGCCGCCCTGCCCGTCGGAGACGGTGTAGGCGAACGAGACCGGGCCGTTGAAATCGGGCTGCGGTATGAAGGTGAGGCTGCCGTCAGGATTCAGCATCACGCGACCACCCGCGACCGCGACCGTGAGGCCTGGCGCGATGCCGACACCGTCGATCGCCGTGACCACCAGCGGATCGCCCTCCGCGTCGCGGTCGTTGGCGAGCACCGCCAGGATGGCAGGCGTGTCCTCGATCGCCGCGAGCGTGTCGGTGCCCGGCACCGGCGCGTCGTTGACCGGCGCGACCGTGCCGCTGACAGTCGCCGTGGCGGTGCCGCCCCGCCCGTCGGAGACGGTGTAGGCGAACGAGACCGGGCCGTTGACATCGGTGGCCGGCGCGAAGACGAGCGTGCCGTCGACGTTCAGCGTCACCGTGCCGCCCGCCACCGCGACGGTGCTGCCTGACGTGATCGCCCGGCCGTCGATGGCGGTGACCGTCAGGGGATCGCCGTCGGCGTCGGCATCATTGGCAAGCACCGGCACGAGGACGGAGGTGTCCTCGGCGGTCGTGAAGGCGTCGGCCGCGGGGACCGGCGCGTCGTCGACCGGCGTGATGGTGCCGGTGACGGTCGCCGTGGCGGTCCCGCCCTGCCCGTCCGAGACGGTGTAGGCGAAGGCGACCGTGCCGTTGGCGTTCGGGGTCGGCACGAAGGTGAGCGTGCCGTCCTGGTTCAGGGTCACTGCGCCGTTCGTCACCGCGACCGTGAGACCTGGCGCGACGGCCTGCCCGTCGATCGCCGTGATCGTCAGCGGATCGCGGTCCACGTCGCGGTCGTTCCCCAGCACCGTGACGATGGCGGGCGTGTCCTCCACCGTCGTGAAGGCATCGGCCGTTGCGACGGGTGCGTCGTTGACCGGCGTGACGATCCCGCTCACCGTCGCGGTCGCGCTGCCGCCCTGCCCGTCGGAGACGGTGTAGGCGAACGAGACCGGGCCATTGAAGTCGGCGGTTGGCGCGAAGACGAGCGTGCCGTCGGCGTCGAGCGTGATCGTCCCGCCCGCCACAGCTACGGACCCGCCCGCGGTGACCGCCTGACCGTCGATGGCGACGACCGTCAGCGGATCGCCGTCGGCATCGGCGTCGTTCGCCAGCACCGGTATGACGACGGGGGTGTCCTCGGCCGTCGTGAAGCCGTCGGCGGTCGGGACCGGCGCGTCGTTCACCGGCGTAACGATGCCGGTCACGGTCGCGGTGGCGCTGCCGCCCTGGCCGTCCGACACCGTGTAGGTGAAGGAGACCGCGCCGTTGACGTTCGGGGCCGGCGCGAAGGTCAGCGTGCCGTCGGGGTTGAGGGTCACCGCGCCGTTCGCGACCGCGACCGTGAGACCCGGCGCAATGCCGACGCCGTCGACCGACGTGATCGCCAGCGGGTCGCCGTCCGCGTCGCGGTCGTTGGCCAGCACGGCAATCCGCGCCAAAATTTCCTCGCGCGTCGTGAACCGGTCGGCCCCGAGGGCGGGCGCGTCGTTCGCCGGCGTGATGGTGCCGGCCACCGTCGCCGTGGCTGAGCCGCCCCGCCCGTCGGACACGGTGGCGCTGAAGCCGACCGGTCCGGTGACGTCCGTCGCCGGGACGAAGGTGAGGGTGCCGTCCGGATTGAGCGTCACGGTGCCGCCCGGGACAACGACCGAGCCGCCCGCCGCGATCGCCCGACCGTCGATCGCCGTGACCGTCAGCGGATCGCCGTCGACGTCGCTGTCGTTGGCGCGCAGGTCGAAGGTGACAGCGCCGTCCTCGGCCACGGTGAACGCGTCGTCGCCGAGAACCGGTGCGTCGTTGACCGGCGTGACGATGCCGGTCACGGTCGCGGTGGCGCTGCCGCCCTGGCCATCCGACACCGTGTAGGTGAAGGAGACCGCGCCGTTGACGTTCGGGGCCGGCGCGAAGGTCAGCGTGCCGTCCGCGTTCAGGGTCACGGCGCCGTTCGCCACCGCGACCGTGCCGCCAGGTGCGATGGTAACCCCGTCGATCGCTGTGACCGCCAGCGGATCGCCGTCGGCATCGCGGTCGCTGGCGAGAACCGCGACGGTCGCCGACGTATCCTCCGCCGTCGTGAAGGCATCGGCCGTCGCGATGGGCGCGTCGTTCACCGGCGTGACCGTACCGGTGACGGCCGCCGTGGCGGTCCCGCCCTGCCCGTCCGACACGGTGTAGGTGAACGAGACCGGACCGTTGAAATCGGCAGCAGGGGCGAAGAGGAGCGTGCCGTCGGTGTTGAGCGTCACGGTACCGCCCGCCACCGCGACCGA
This sequence comes from Methylobacterium sp. EM32, assembly GCF_040593685.1. Classification (NCBI taxonomy): domain Bacteria; kingdom Pseudomonadati; phylum Pseudomonadota; class Alphaproteobacteria; order Hyphomicrobiales; family Methylobacteriaceae; genus Methylobacterium; species Methylobacterium sp. EM32. The sequence continues at coordinate 83,961 of NZ_JBEXZS010000176.1, forward strand.
GCCGGCCGCGATGATCGCTTGACCGTCGATGGCGATGACGGTCAGCGGGTCGCCATCGGCATCGGCGTCGTTGGCGAGCACCGGCACGAGGACGGGCGTATCCTCCGCGGTCGTGAAGCCGTCGGCCGTCGGTGCCGGCGCGTCGTTCACGGGGGCGACGGTGCCGGCGACCGCCGCGGTCGCGGTGCCTCCTTGGCCGTCGGACACCGTGTAGGTGAAGGAGACCGCGCTATTGGCGTCCGCGGCCGGCACGAAGGTCAGCGTGCCGTCAGGGTTCAGCGTCACCGCGCCGCTCGCCACCGCAACCGTGCCGCCTGGCGCGACGGCCTGGCCGTCGATCGCCGTGATCGTCAGCGGATCGCCGTCCGCGTCGCGGTCGTTGGAGAGCACCCCCAGGGTAGCAGGCGTGTCCTCCGCCGTCGTGAACGCATCGGCGCCGGCGAGGGGTGCGTCGTTGACCGGCGTGACGAGCCCGCTCACCGTCGCGGTCGCGCTGCCGCCCTGCCCGTCGGAGACGGTGTAGGCGAACGAGACCGGGCCGTTGAAATCGGCGACCGGCGCGAAGGTCAGCGTGCCGTCGGCATT
>NZ_JBEXZS010000177.1:0-40787 GCF_040593685.1 Methylobacterium sp. EM32
CCCCCCCCCCCCCCCCCCCCCCCCCCCCCCCCCCCCCCCCCCCCCCCCCCCCCCCCCCCCCCCCCCCCCCCCCCCCCCCCCCCCCCCCCCCGCCGCCGCCCCCCCCCGCCCCCCCCCCCCCCCCCCCCCCCCCGCCCCGCCCCCGCCGCGCCCGCGGCGGGCCCCCCCGCCCGCCGCCGCCGCCGGCCCCGGGGCGGAGGTGGGCAGGGCGGGAGCGGGCTCGGTCGCGGCCGGCTTCGGCGCGTCGGCAGGCTTCTGTCCGTCGCCGGGATCTGGCGCCGCCGTGACGGGCTTGAAACTGTCCGGACCGGGCGAGAGGAGGTCAATGCCGGCCCGGGTCGCGTCCTTGGGCGCATCCCTCCTGGAGGTATCCTTGGCTGTGTCCTTGGACGGATCCCTGGGCGCGTCCGGGATCGCCGTGATCGCGGGAGGCGGCGTCGTGGCCACGGCCCCCGGCATCGCGGCGGCGACGCCCTCGGCCCGCGCCGCCGGCAGGCCGGCTTGCGCCGCCAGCAGCACCGCGAGGGTCGCTGCCGCGCCCGCGTTCCGGCCGGTCCTGCGCCTGGGAGCCATGGTCCTCTCCTCGAAGCCGCGGCCGGACGATGCGGCCACGCTGGTCAATCTAGACTAGTAAACACGCCGGCGCAGGCCGCGCCATCGCACGGCAGCCACACCTGGACGACATGCAACCTTAGGCGTGTGCGGCGTGTTCTGGCGCACCGCGATGGTGATCGCGGTGCGAAACCGGAGACGGCGACCGCGAGACGCCGCCCATGACAGGCAAAATGCGGTTTTCTTCGGACCGGACCTCGCGCGGGAGCGAAGATCAGGCGGCGTCCTCGGCCTTCTCGTCGTCGAGACCGAGCTCCTTCAACTTGCGATAGAGCGTGGAACGACCAATCCCGAGCCGGCGCGAGACTTCCGACATCCGCCCGCGGTAAAATTGCAGGGCGTAGCGGATGATCTCGCCTTCCAGGCCCTCCATGGTCTTCATCTCGCCGGTCTCCTCGGCGACGAGGGACAGGGCGTGGGGGTCGCGCACCTCGACCCGGACGATCTCGCGTACCGGGGCCGGCCCGGTGCCGGGTTCGGGCGAGGCGGGCAGGGGTGGGATGCGCACATCGAAGCCCTGGACCTGGGCGGCGATCTGCGGGAACTCCGCCACAGTCAGTTCGTCGCCGTCGGCCAGCACCACGGCGCGGAACAGCGCGTTCTCGAGCTGGCGCACGTTGCCGGGCCAGTCGTAGCGGGTGATCAGCTCCATCGCCTCGGGCGCGATGCCCCGGACCCGCTTGCCCTCCTCCGCCGCGAAGCGGGCGCAGAACGAGCGGGCGAGGTCCGGGATGTCCTCGCGCCGGGCCCGCAGGGGCGGCAGGGTCATCGGGAAGACATTGAGGCGGTAATACAGGTCCTCGCGGAAGCGGCCCTGCTTGACGAGGTCGAGGAGCGAGCGGTTCGTCGCCGAGATCAGCCGGATGTCGACCCGAACGCTCTTGCGCCCGCCGACCGGATCGACCTCGCCCTCCTGGAGCGCGCGCAGGAGCTTCACCTGCGCGTCGAGGGGCAGTTCGCCGATCTCATCGAGGAAGAGCGTGCCGCCGGAGGCTTCGACGAACTTGCCGAGATGGCGCTCGGTGGCGCCGGTGAAGGCGCCCTTCTCGTGGCCGAACAGAGTCGATTCGACGAGGTTGTCGGGGATCGCCCCGCAATTGACCGTGACGAAGGGCTTGCCGCGGCGGTCGCCCGAGCCCTGGATCGCGCGGGCCAGCACCTCCTTTCCGACGCCGGATTCGCCCTCGATCAGCACCGGGATGGTCGATTTCGCCGCCCGCTCGGCGAGCCGCATCACCCGGCCCATGTCGGGGCTCTTCGAGGTGAGGTCGCGGAACGAGAGGGCGCCGGACGCCCGCCGGCGCATGCGCCGGATCTCGTCCTGGAGCTGGTCGACCTGGAGCGCGTTGCGGATCGAGACCTGCAGCCGCTCGGGGCCGGCAGGCTTGACCACGAAATCGACCGCGCCGGCCCGCATGGCGTTGACGACCGCGTCGATCGAGCCGTTCGCGGTCTGGACGATGACCGGCGTGTCGATGCCGGCCTTGCGCAACTCGCCGAGCACCCCGAGCCCGTCGAGGCCGCCCGGCATCGCGAGGTCGAGGAGCACCACGTCGATGCTGGAATCGGGCGCCCGGATCGCGTCGAGGCCGGCTGCGCCGCTCTCGGCCACCACGGCCTCGAACCCGAGGCGCCGCACCATGGCCTCCGCCAGCCGGCGCTGCACGGGATCGTCGTCGACGATGAGGACCGTGGTGGTCATCTGTACTCCTCGGAAGGACCGGCGCTGCGGGGGCGCCGCCCTGGATGCCCTCGGTGCGTCCGGCCCGGCGAGCGGACGACCGGCGAATCACGCGGCTGTTTCGTTTCGAGCCGCATGCTGCGTCACAAGCGTAAAGTGGCTCTTAACGCCAACGAGAGGTTACCGGGCCAAGCCCCTCTCGCGCCGCAATCGCCGCGGCGTCGGTTGATCGCGGGCGGGTCGCGGCCGATATGTCCCCCGCATCGCTTGCGCCTGAAGGAACATCGTCCATGCCGCTGAGTGCCGCCGCGCCGTCCGACAGCGCCCTGAGCACCGCGAAGGCCGCGGCCCGCGCCGTCGATCTCGGGCCGCTGCCGGAATGGGACCTGTCGGATCTGTATGCCGGCCTCGACGACCCGGCCTTCGCCGCGGACCTCGCGACGGCCGAGACCGAGTGCCGCGGCTTCGCCGAGAGCTATCGCGGCCGCATTCGGGACCTCGTCGCCGGCGAGGGCGCGTCCGACCGGCTCGGCACCGCGGTGGCCGCCTACGAGGCGATCGAGGACCGTCTCGGCCGGTTGATGTCCTATGCCGGCCTCGTCTATTCGGGCGACACCACCGACCCGGCGCGGGCGAAGTTCTACGGCGACACCCAGGAGCGGCTGACGAACGCCGCGAGCGACCTGCTGTTCTTTACCCTCGAGCTCAACCGGATCGAGGACGCGCTGATCGACGCGGCCGCCGCCCACCCGCCGCTCGCGCGCTACCGCCCCTGGCTCGAGGACATCCGTCGCGAGAAGCCGCACCAGCTGAGCGACGAGGCGGAAAAGCTCTTCCTCGAGAAGTCGGTGACCGGCCGCGCCGCCTGGAACCGGCTGTTCGACGAGACGATCGCGTCCTTGCGCTTCCCGCTGCGCGGCGAGGAGCTGACGCTGGAGCCGACGCTCAACAAGCTCCAGGACCCCGACGAGACCGTGCGCCGGGACGCGGCGGGCGCGCTCAGCACCGTGTTCCGGGCGAACCTCCGGGTGTTCACGCTGATCACCAACACGCTCGCCAAGGACAAGGAGATCTCCGACCGCTGGCGCGGCTTCACCGACGTGTCGGATGCCCGCCACCTCGCCAACCGGGTCGAGCGCGACACCGTCGAGGCGCTGGTCGCGGCGGTCCAGGCCGCCTATCCGCGGCTGTCGCACCGCTACTACAAGCTGAAGGCGCGGTGGTTCAACCGTGACGACCTCGCCTACTGGGACCGCAACGCACCGCTGCCGAAGGTCGAGCAGCGCACGATCCCCTGGGCGGAAGCGCGCGAGACCGTGCTCTCGGCCTACGGCGCGTTCTCGCCGAAGATGGCCGAGATCGCCCGGCGCTTCTTCGACGGCAATTGGATCGACGCGCCGGTGCGGCCCGGCAAGGCGCCGGGCGCCTTCGCCCACCCGACCGTGCCCTCGGCCCATCCCTTCGTGCTGGTCAACTACCAGGGCAAGCCGCGGGACGTGATGACGCTCGCCCACGAGCTCGGCCACGGCGTCCACCAGGTGCTGGCGGGCCACAACGGCGCCCTGATGGCACCGACGCCGCTGACGCTCGCCGAGACCGCCAGCGTGTTCGGCGAGATGCTGACCTTCCGCCGCGTCCTCGAGGCCACCACCGACCCGGTGCAGCGCCGGGCGATGCTGGCCGCCAAGGTCGAGGACATGATCAACACGGTGGTGCGCCAGATCGCGTTTTACAGCTTCGAGCGCAAGGTCCACCTCGCCCGCCGCGAGGGCGAGCTGACCGCCGAGGCGATCAACGCCCTCTGGATGTCGGTGCAGGCGGAGAGCTTGGGGCCGGCGATCCGGCTCGACGAGGGCTACGAGCCCTACTGGGCCTATATCCCGCACTTCATCCACTCGCCGTTCTACGTCTACGCCTACGCCTTCGGCGACTGCCTGGTGAACTCGCTCTACGGCGTCTACCAGCGGGCGAGCGGCGATCCGGCGGCGGAGGAGGGCTTCGTCGAGCGCTACTTCGCCCTGCTGGCGGCCGGCGGCAGCCAGCCCTACGGCGAATTGCTGGCGCCGTTCGGGCTAGACGCCCGCGACCCGGCCTTCTGGCAGATCGGCCTGTCGATGATCGAGGGGATGATCGCGGAGCTGGAGGCGATGGAGGGGTGAGGCGTCATCGAACCGTCGCGCCCGGCCCCTAGCGACGGCGGCCGGGTGCGGCGGCGTCCCGGTCGCGCCCCTCTCGACAGGCGGGGACGAAGGACGCCCGATGCCGCCCCTCCTCAGCGACGAACCCGCCCTGCCGGGCCTGATCTGGGCGATGCGGTTCGACGCGGCGGGCCGCGGGCGGCTGGTCGAGCCGGGCGAGGAGATCCCGGCGCTCGGCCGCTTCGGCGAGGGCTTCGTCTGGCTCCACGTCAACCTCAACGACGCGCGGGTGCCGGCCCTGGTGGCGGAGGGGCGCCTCGGCCCGCCGGACCTCGCGGCGGCAGCCTTCGCCAGCGATCCCCACCAGCGGGTCACGATCGAGGACGGCCAGGTCGGCGGCGTCATCGCCGACCTCACCCGGGACGCCGACCTCGCCCGCGATACCGAAGCGCCTGCCGCCCCGGAGCGCCTGCCCGACGCCGCCGGGCGGCTGCACTTCGTGCTCGGGCCGAACTACCTCGTCAGCGGGCGCCGGCACCCAATCATCGGCCCCGACGCGGTGCGTGAGGCGATCGCCGAGGGGAGGGCGCTGCCCGGGCCGGTGGCTCTGCTCGAAACCCTGATCGGCCGTGTCGCGGCGGCGATCGGCGCCCGCGGCACGCTCCTGTCCGACCGCTTCGACGGGATCGAGGACCACATCCTCGACGAGCGCATCCGCGACGAGACCCGCCATCTCGGGCCGATCCGCCGCGACGCCGTGCGGCTGCACCGCCAGCTCAACGGCCTGCGGGCGGTCTTCCACCGCCTGGAGGAGGACGGCGAGGACCTACCCGAGGAAACCCGGGAGGCGGCCGCCCGCATCGCCCAGCGCCTCGACGCGCTGGACCGCGACATGGTGGTGCTGGCCGAGCGCAGCCGGCTGCCGCAGGAGGAATTGTCGGGGCTGCTCGCCCGCCAGTCGAACCGCCAGCTCCAGACCCTGTCGGTCCTGACCGCGCTGTTCCTGCCGCCGACCCTGGTCACCGGCCTGTTCGGCATGAATACCAAGGGCCTGCCCCTGGCCGAGTGGGACGACGGCTCGACGGTGGCGATCGGGATTGCCGTCCTCTCCGCCGCCGCGGCCTTCCTGCTGATCCGCCGGCTCGGGCTCGGCGGGCAGAAGGGCTGACGCGTCCCGGGTCGAGAACGCGGTCGGCGCGACGGGCCGCTCGGAGGATCGTGTCGTTGGTCCGACGGCGACCGACTTGCTCACCGCCAAGCGTACGCGCCCGACAGGATGGCCTGCAACCCGATCGGGAACTCCGCCGCCACCGGCAGACCGAGCGGCGACATGCGGCCATGCATCAGGTCGAGCACCGCGAGCGGCAGGTCGAGGACGACCGGCGCCGAGCCGTCGGAGATGTCCCTGACGAGGCAGAGGTGGTGGCGCCGGTCGCTCGGCTCCCCCCGGGGGGGGTCGGCCGCGCCGCCGGTGATCGCCGTGTCGAGCGCGTCCTCGACGACCGTCCAGGAGAACAGCGGATCGGCCGCCGCGATGGCCGCGGCGTTGAGACGTGCCAAATCGGAGACGAAGCTGAATACGAGATCCGCACCCGCACGGTCGCTCGCGAACCAGCGGGCGTACGGCGCGTTCACCTCGCCATCGCCGCGGGCGGGGTCGAAGGGGCGGTGCGGGACCCAGCCGGCCAGCCACGCATCGATCCGTCGCCCCTCGGCCAGCGCCGCGTCGTCGCCCCTCAGCACGGCCGCCCCGTCGAGCCCTTCCCGGGCGAGCCGCGAGACGAGGACGGCGATCCGGTCCGCGTCGCGGGCGAGGAACCGGGCCAGGTTCTCGGCGCGCTGCTCCCGTGTCAGCCCCCGGGGATCGCCGCGATGGAGCGGCGTGTCGGGCGGGTAGTCGCCGAGGCGGGCGGAGAGACGGGCATAGGGATCGCCGGCCGCTCCACCGGGACGCACGGCCGCGCCGTCGTCCTGCCGTCCGGACGACCTTCGGCCGCCGAGCCAATCGAAAATGCCGGGCATGGCTCCCGTCTAACAGCCGGCGCGCGACGCGGCCAGCCGTCGGAACCAGTGTCAAACCATGCCGATATCCGGAGCCGTCGAATACCAGCATCCCGGGAGCCCGCGAGGGCTCCCAAGCAGTCCCCGACCCGGTCGAGCCGACCGGGCTTCGACCCTACGCCGCCTTGCGCCGCCCCGATATCTCCGCCACCGCGATCCCGCCGAGCACCAGGGCAAGCGCCGAGGCCTCGACGAGGCCGAAGGGCTCGCCCACCAGCCCCACCGCCAGGATCGCCCCGAAGGCCGGCACCAGGTTGTTGAACAGCCCGGCACGGTTCGCCCCGATCGTCTTGACCCCGCGCATATAGGCGAGCTGCGCCACGAGCGACGGGCCGAGCGCCGTGAAGGCGATCAGCGCCCAGCCGGCGGCGCCGGGCCAGAGGACGCGGCCGGCGGCCCATTCGGCCAGGAGGAGCGGCACCGAGGTCGCCCAGGCGGCGACCGCCATGGCGGCGAAGAAGGCGAGGCCCGGTACCGCCGGCCGCAAGGGGAGGGCAATCGTGTAGCCGGCGTAGAACAGGCAGGCCAGCAGCACCAGGAGGTCGCCGCGGTTGAGATCCAGCGCCCGCAGCCGCGCGAGGTCGCCGTGGCTCGCCACCAGCACCACCCCGGCGAGCGTGATCGCGGCGCCGACGATCTGCCCGCCCCGCACCGCGACGCCGCGGACGAGGAAGTTCAGGACGAGCACCAGGACCGGAATGGTGCCCTCGATCAGCGACAGGTTGACGGCGCTCGTCAGCGCGCCGGCCTCGTAGGTGAGCGCGTTGAAGCCGGTATAGCCGACGCCCCCCATCAGCAGGATCAGCGGCCAGTGCGCCCACAGGGTGCGCCGGTGGGCCCAGGTCTCGCGCCCGGCCATCGCGGCGATGGCCGTCAGCGCGATCGACCAGCGCAGGGCGACGAGCGCCTGCGGCGAGACGAGACCGACCGCGATCTTGCTCGCCACCGCGTTGCCGGCCCAGAGAAAGGTCGCGAAGGCGAGGAGCGCGTAGGCGGTCGCGGCCGAACGGCCGCCGCTCACGCCAGGGCCATCAGGAAGCGCTCGATCAGTTCCAGGGCCCGCTGGGTCATGGCGATGGGATAACGGATGAAGACGTGGCAGCCGCCGGTATAGACCGAGGTGTAGCCGCCATTGTTGGCCGCGGCCCAGCGCATCGACATGAACAGGGTGTCGTCGAGGAGCGGATCGCGGGTGCCGACCGAGAACAGGGCCGGCGGCAGGCCGGCGAGGTCGGCGTAGAGCGGCGACACATCGGGCGAGCGCCGGGCGACGCCCTCGGGCACGAAGCCGTCGGCGAAGCGGCGGATGTCGGTGGAGTTGAGGACGAGGCGCTCGTCGCCCCAGTTGCGGGCGCTCGCGGTGACGCCGAGGTCGTAGAGGCCGGAAAACAGGTTGGCGCCGCGGAACGCCTTGGGCAGCCGGTGGCGGTCGCGCAGGCGCAGGAGCGTCATGACGCTCAGATGCGCGCCGACCGATTCGCCGCCGATGGTCAGCGCCTCGACGCCGAACAGCTTGCGGCCCTCGTGGTAGAGCCAGAGCGCCGCGGCCTCGCAATCGTCGATCGGGGCCGGGTAGGGGTGCTCGGGCGCCAGCCGGTACTCGACCGAGACGCAGACGAAGCCGCAGCGCTCGGCGATGCGCTCGAGCCAGGGATCCTGCTCGTCGGCCCCGCCCCAGATCCATCCGCCGGAATGGATGTGCAGGTAGGCGCCGCGGGCCTTCCGCTGCGGCCGGATCACCCTGAGCGCCAGCGGCCCGCCGGGGCCGGGAATCGTGATCGTCTCGGCCCGCTCGCTGCGGGGCATCGCCGGATAGGCGACGCTGCCGCGCCGGCGGCGCTCGCGCACCTCGGCCACGGGCATGGACCAGGGGTCCGGCGCCTGGGCCTGGGCGGCGATGATCTCCCGGTTCAGCCGCTCGGCGTCGGGATCGGTTTTCGCCGGGTCGAAGAGCGCGTGGTCGATCATGCTCGGGGTATCAATCTCGCGGCGCTGCGCCGCCGGCCTCGCGGGCGGCGGAGCGTCTCGGGGTTGCGGGCGGGCCACCGTCCTGCCCGGTGTGGCACACCGGGCATCTTGGGATAATCCGCGAAGGTTGCCATCTCAGGTCCGGATTGCCAAACGGTGCAATGCGCCGGGTCGCGCAGGGTTTCGTCCGGGATGTGACAATCCCGCAACGCTGCCCCGCAACGCCCGGGTTGCGTTGCGTCACGGTTCACCGTCCATCCGCAACGGCAGGGTCGCGAGGAAGCATGAGCGAGCAGAGATTCCACCGTCCCTTCGGCGGGCAGGGTGCGGGCCCCCAGGGCGGCCCGCAATTCGGGCAGGAACCCTACGATTCGGGCTACCGGCAGGACCGGCGCTCGACCCTGCACCGCTTCCTCGGCGGCTCGCCGGGGGCGGTGCTGGTGCGGCTGGTGTTCCTGTCGCTCCTCGTCGGCGCCGGCATGGCGATGATGGGGGTGACGCCCGGGCTCCTGTTCGCCCAGGCCTACGACACGATCCACTCGCTGATCGCGCTCGGCTTCGAGACCTTCCACGATGCCGGCCGCTGGTTCGTCGCCGGCGCGGTGGTGGTGGTGCCGCTCTGGCTCCTGTCGCGCGTCTTCGCCCGCGGCCGCTGACGCGACCGTGATGCACCAAGCCGCCTTGAGCCGGCCCGGCACGAGCCCGGAGGTCACGCACCGCCGGATCCTCGCCCTCGCCCTGCCGATGACGCTCGCCAACGTCACGACGCCGCTGCTCGGCCTCGTCGGGACGGCGGCGGTGGGACGGCTCGGCGACGCGTCCCTGCTCGGGGCGCTGGCCCTCGGCGCGGTGGTGTTCGATTACCTGTTCTGGACCTTCGGGGCGCTGCGGATGGCGACCGCCGGCCTCACCGCGCAGGCGACCGGGGCGGGCGACCGGCCGGAGATCGACCGCACCCTCGCCCGGGCGCTCGCGGTGGCCGTCACCGTCGGCCTCGTCATGGTGGCGTTGCAGGGGCCGCTCGGAGCTCTGGCGCTCACGCTGTTCGGCGCCAGCCCGGCGGTGACCACGGCGCTCGCCGGCTATTTCGCCGTCCGGATCTGGTGCGCGCCGTTCACGCTCGCGAACTACGCCATCCTCGGCTCGACCCTCGGGCGCGGCCGCACCGATCTCGGCCTCGGCCTGCAAGTCGCGATCAACGCCGTCAATGTCGCGCTCACCCTGCTCTTCGTCCTCGGCCTCGGCTACGGCGTCGCCGGGGCGGCGCTTGCCACGCTGCTGGCGGAGGTCGCCGGCACGATCCTCGGCCTCGTCGTGCTCCGCCGCCTCGGCTCGCGGCCCTGGCGCGTGCCCCTCTCCGAGATCGCCGAGCGCGCGGGCCTCGCCCGGATGCTCGCGGTCAACGGCGACGTGATGGTGCGGACTCTCGCGCTCATCACCGCGCTCGCCCTGTTCACCGGCCTCGGGGCGCGGGCCGGCGACGTAACGCTCGCGGCCAACGCGGTGCTGCAGAACCTCTTCCTGATCGGCAGCTTCTTCCTCGACGGCTTCGCCACCGCCGCGGAGGTGCTGTGCGGCCAGGCGCTTGGCGCCCGCGACGAGGGCGCCTTCCGGGGGGCGGTGCGCCTCTCCCTCGGCTGGTGCCTCGGCTTCGCGCTGGCGATCTCGGGCCTGTTCCTCGCCGTAGGTGGCCCGTTCATCGACGCGATCACCACCGCGCCGGAGGTGCGGGCCCTCGCGCACGACTTCCTCGCCTACGCTGCCCTGACGCCGCTCGCCGCGGCGGCCGCCTTCGCATTCGACGGCGTCTATATCGGGGCGACCTGGACCCGGGCGATGCGCAACCTGATGCTGGCGGCGCTTGCGGTCGACGCCGCGCTGCTGGCGGCGATGCGGGATCTCGGCAATACCGGCCTGTGGCTCGCCATGCTGGCCTTCCTGGCGGTCCGCGGCCTCGGCCAAGCCGCCTTCTACCCGCGGCTCGCGGCCGGCGCCTTCCCGCAGCCACGGGTCGGACCCCTGACGGAGGCGGCGCGATGAGCGGGACGATCTCGGGCGGATGCCGGTGCGGCGCGGTGCGCTACGAGGCGCGGGGCGACGCCTGGAACGTCACGGTCTGCCACTGTGCGGATTGCCGCGGCGCCACCGGCGCGCCGATGGTCGGCTGGCTCACGGTGCGGCGGGATTCCTGCCGCCTCAGTGCAGAGCCGGCCTGGTTCCGCTCGAGCCCGCGGGCGGAGCGCGGCTTCTGCCCGGCCTGCGGCACGCCGCTCGCGTACCGGGCCGACGACCTGCCCGGAGAGATCGATTTGACGCTCGCCAGCCTCGACGATCCGGAGCGTTTCCCGCCGCGCGACCACGTCTGGGTTTCGCGCCGCCTGTCCTGGGTCGCGCTGCCCCCCGGATTGCCGGCCTACCCGCAGGCGCGCGGGTCCTGACGCCTCCACCCGACCCCGCCGCACGAGACCATCCCGCATGACGATGGCGGACCCGACCGCTCCCTGTGAGACCGATGCACCGGACTCGGCACCGTGCTCAGCTCCGTACTTGGCCCCCCGCGCGGTCGATGACCCGGCGGCCTGCACCTTCAACCACACCATCGACCTGCCGGGCCACGGCACCGTGGCGGGGGCCTGGGACCTGAGGCCGGGGCTCGACGATTATCTCGGTCACGTCGCGGTGGCGGGCAAGCGCGTGCTCGATTTCGGCGCCACCAGCGGCTTCCTCGGCTTCGCCATGGAGGCGCGGGGCGCCGAGGTGGTGTCCTACGACTTCGCCGGCGAGGCCTGCTGGGAGATGGTGCCGTATCCGGATTTCGAGCGCGCGGTGATCGCGCCGGAGATCCGCAACCACCTGCGCCGGTTCGAGAACGCCTACTGGTACAGTCACGCCGCCCTCGGCTCGCGCTCGCGCCGCGCCGGCGGCTCGCTCTACGACGTGCCGGAGGCGATCGGCCCCGTCGACGTCGCGGTGCTCGGCAACGCGCTGGCGCGCCTGCGCGACCCGTTCCGGGCCCTCCACGGCACCCTGCGGCTCACCCGCGAGACGGTGGTGGTGACCGAGATGCTGCCGAAATCATTGCAATTCCTGCGCTGGCTGCCGCGCAGCCTCGGCCTGCCGCTGTTCCTGCTGCCCCGCACCGACCAGCGGATCCGCTTCGACGCCTGGTGGACCATCGCCCCGGCCACGATGCAGGAATTTTTGGCGATCCTGGGCTTCGGCGAATCGACGGTGACCTATCACCGCCAGTCGCTGCTCGGGCAGAAGCGGCTCTGCTACACGGTGGTGGCGCGGCGCACCGAACCGACGAACCCGGAATTGTGAGCTTTTTGGACCTGGCGCGCCCGAACCCTCCCTCCCTCTGCGGGGGAGGGTGCCCCACTGCGAGTGCGAAGCACTTGTGCGTGGGGCGGGAGAGGGGGCGCCGCTTCCGGAGAGGTCGCGCGCTCCATGAAGGGCGCCACCTGGATCAGCGTCGCGCTACCCCTCTCCCGGCCTGCTCCGCAGAGGGGGGAGGGGTCGGACGCGAGCCCCGTCCCGGATGCGATTCCGTCACGCCGAGCGCGCCAGCTCCGCCGCGTCGCGTCCGACCACGTCCGTGAGGCTCGAGATCCCCTCCGCCTCCATCCGGCGCAACAGGCCCGCCTTGATCTCCCCGACGAGGCCCGGGCCGGCATAGACCAGCGCCGAGTAGAGCTGGACCAGGCTGGCACCGGCCCGGATCTTGGTCCAGGCGGCCTCGGCCGAATCGACGCCGCCGACGCCGATCAGCGGCAGCGCGGTCCCGACCCGCAGGTAGGCCTCGGCGAGGAGCCGGGTCGAGGGCGAGAAGAGCGGCCGGCCGGACAGGCCGCCGGTCTCTCCCTTCGCCGCCCCGACGAGGCTCGCCGGCCGCGCCACGGTGGTGTTGGAGACGACGAGCGCGTCGACGCCGCGGCGGCGCGCGGTCGCCGCCATCGCGTCGAGACCGTCGAGGCCGAGATCGGGGGCGATCTTGAGCAGCACCGCCGTGCGACGTCCCGCGTCCTGCCCGGATTCGTCGCGGGCCGCGACCACCCGGGCGAGCAGGTCGTCGAGGAACGCTTCCCCCTGCAGGTCGCGCAGACCCGGCGTGTTGGGCGAGGAGACGTTGACGGTGATGAAGTCGACGAGCCCGGTGAGGCCCCGGGTGCAGGCGACGTAGTCGGCGAGGCGGTCGGCCGAGTCCTTGTTCGCCCCGATATTGACCCCGACGATCCCCGGCCGGCCGCGTCGAGCCGCGAGGCGGGCCCGCACCACCGCCAGCCCCTCGCTGTTGAGGCCGAATCGGTTGATCACCGCCCCGTCCTCCGGCAGCCGGAAGACCCGCGGGCGCGGATTGCCCGGCTGCGGCCGGGGCACTACCCCGCCGACCTCGACGAAGCCGAATCCGAGCCCCAGCAGCGCGTCCGGCGCCCGCGCGCCCTTGTCGAACCCTGCCGCAAGGCCAATCGGATTAGGGAAAGTTCGCGATATAACAGTTACGCAGAGACGGGGGTCATCAGCCGGCGGATGTCGTACGGGAAGGCGCGTGAGTGCCCCAACGGTCAAGGTGTGGGCGGTCTCGGCATCGACGGCGTGCAGCAGCGGACGGACGAGAGGAAAGACGGCCGAGAGCAAGATCAACCCCTTGCAAGATCAGGGAAAATATGGGTTCCCCCGGGTCCCGCCGGCAGCGGCGCGACGTGCCGGACGGCCGAGAGCGGCAGCGGGCCGTAGAGGTGGGGAAACAGGGCGCCGCCGCGGGATGGCTCGTATCGCAGCGCCTCTCCCAGTGCCTCAGCGTCAACTGCGATCAGGAGAAGATTGTCCTGTCCCGAGAAGTGCTTGGCGGCCGTCTCGGGCGCCTGCGCGGCGGTCGAGAAATGGATGAAGCCGTCGGCCAGATCGACCGGCGCACCGTCGAACCGGCCAGCCGCCTCGGCTTCACGCCACAGGGCCGCCGGGCATATCTTGTAGATGAGGGTCATGGGCGCCTCTGGCCTCCTCGGCGGGGTGCGGGCGAGCGATAACCGCCCCGGAACGGCCCGGCAACGCCCGTTGCCTTTCGGCGAGGGTTCGGTACTTTACATTTGTTAGTTCGCTGGTGAACGTACACCGCGCGGCAAGCCAGGTCTCCCATGCTGTCCCACGAGCGAATCTGGTCCGCGATCGACCATCTCGCCCAACGTAACAATCTGACGGCGTCAGGCCTCGCCAAGCGCGCTGGGCTCGACGCGACGAGCTTCAACCGCTCGAAGCGGATCAGTCCTGACGGACGCAAGCGCTGGCCCTCGACCGAATCGGTCGCCAAGATCCTGGCCGCGACGGGGGCCTCGCTCGACGACTTCCTGGGCCTGATCGAGCCGCGGAACGGCGGCACCCGCGTCGCGGTGCCGCTGATCGGCAGCGAGAGCGCGATCGGGCATATCGGGGCCAACGGCCTGCCGGGCAACGGCGGCGCCACGGCGGAGGTGGAGCTGCCGGGCCTCGGTCCCGAGCGCTGCTTCGCCATCGAGGTCCGGGACGGCGCCCTCTCCCCGCTCTACCGGGAGGGCGACGTGCTGGTGGTCTCCGCCACCGCGGCGATCCGCAAGGGTGACCGGGTGGTGACCTGCCTCGGCGGCGGCAGCATCCTGGTCGCCGAGCTGAAACGGCGCACCGCCCGGGCGGCGGAGCTCAGCGGGCCGGCGCCCGGCGATCCCGACCGGGTCGTCCCGGCCTCGGAGATCGCGTGGATGGCTCGGGTGATGTGGGTGCGGCACTAACTCTATTCCGCCTCCGCCCGTCGGTTGCGCCACTGGGTCAGCAGGGCGCGCAAGGCCGCCGGCTTCAGGGGCTTGCTCAGCACCTGGACCCGCTGCGCGCTCGCCGCATCGCGCACGTCCGGCGAGCGGTCGGCGGTGAGGAGCACCGCCGGGATGTCGGCGGCGAGCGCCGCCCTCAAGGACGCGATGAGATCGAGGCCGGTGCCCTGGTCGAGGTGGTAGTCGGCCACGATCACGTCGGGGCGCACAGACCCGCCGAGCACCAGGGCCAGGGCCTCGGAGAGCGAGCCGGCGGTGTGCAAGCCGCAGCTCCAGCTGCCGACGAGCACCCGCATCCCGTCGACGATCGCCGGCTCGTTGTCGACGGCTAGCACCGTCAGCCCGGCGAGCGGCACGGTGGCCGGGCGCGGCGCCTCGCCCTGCGCTTCGACCACCGGCCGCAAGGGGGCGCCCGGTACCGCGACCGAGAAGGCCGAGCCGCGGCCGGGCCGCGAGGCCAGGCTCACCGGGTGGTCGAGGAGCCGCGCGGTGCGCTCGACGATCGACAGGCCGAGGCCGAGGCCGCGGGCGACCCGCGCGCCCTGGTCGAGGCGCTGGAACTCGCGAAACACCAGCTTCTGCTGCGCCGCCGGGATGCCGAGCCCGGTATCCAGCACCATCAGCACCACCCGGTCGCCGCGCCGCCGCGCGCCGACGAGCACGCGCCCTTGCGGCGTATACTTGATGGCATTCGACACCAGGTTGTGCAGGAGCCGGCGCAGCATCTGCCGGTCGGAGCGGAGCGCCAGGGAGGAGGGCATCACCGTCAGGCTCAAGCCCTTCTCCTGCGTCAGCGGGCCGAACTCGCGCTGGACCTGGCGGAAGAGCTCCGACACCCGCACGATCGAGAGTTGGGGCTTCAACGCCCCGGTATCGAGGCGCGAGATCTCGAGCAAGGCGGTCAGGATCTCCTCGACGGCGTCGAGGGAGGCGTCGACGTTCTCGGCGAGCGTCGGGTCGGTGGTCCGGTCGCGCTCGACCAGCGCGCTGGCATAGAGCCGCGCGGCGTTGAGCGGCTGGAGGATGTCGTGGCTCGCCGCGGCCAGGAAGCGGGTCTTCGAGGCGTTGGCCTCCTCCGCCTCGGCCTTGGCACGGGTCAGCGCCGCGTTTAGGCGGGTCAGCTCCTCGGTGCGCTCGCGCACCCGCGTCTCCAGCTCCTCGTTGAGGCGGGTGCGGGCTTCCTCGGCGGCGACCGAATCGGTCACGTCGGTGTAGGTCGCCACGACGCCGCCATTGGGCAGGAGGTTGGCGCGGATCTCGATCACCCGGCCGCTCGGGTGCAGGCGCAGGCGCTGGGGGCCGGATTCGAGGCGGAAGGCGGCGATGCGCTCCCGCACCAGGGTGTCGGCGTCCCGCGCCCCATAGGCGCCGCGGCCGGCATTGAAGCGCACGATCGCTTCCAGGCCGATCCCGGTCTGGATCATGTCGGGGGGCAGGTCGTAGAGGTCGGCGAAGGCCCGGTTCCAGACGATCAGCTTCATGTCGCGGTCGAAGACCGTGATGCCCTGCTTGGCGTGATCGAGCCCGTGCTGGAGGACGTCGCGGCTGTACTGGAACGCCGCCGAGGCGTCGTCGAGGAGCTTGAGGGCAGCCTTGGGCGAGACGTTGCGCCGGCGCAGCAGCAGCGACAGGGCGAGCCGGGCCGACGACGCCCCGATCGCCGAGGCGAGCAGGTGTTCGGCGTGGCGCAATTCGGGCAGGCCGGCGACCGCGTCGTCGCGCCAGGGCCCGCGCCCCTGCGCTTGCGCGAAGTCCTCGAAGGCCCGCACCGCCCGCTCCTCGCCGAGGAAGCGGGCCACCGTCGCGCGCAGCTCGGCGAGGGTCACGGCGCTGCGAAACAGCCGGAAGCTCGGGGCGACCGGCCCGGCCTCGTCGAAGCCGGCGACCTGCCCGAAAGCCTCGGCCTGCAGGCGCTCGATCGCGCTCGGCGGGCGCAGGAGCGAGAACCCGATATAGGCCAGCGTATTGAGGCAGAGGCTCCACAACGTGCCGTGGACGAGGCGGGGAAAGTCGTCGACGCCCATCAGCGCCGTCGGGCTCAATGCCGCGATGCCGAACGGCCCCTCGGCGATGAGCGTCGCCGCCCAGCCGTCGCTCGTCACGAGGCTCGGCAGGAGCAGGGTGTAGAGCCAGACCGCGAAGCCGACGATCAGCCCCGCCGCGGCGCCCAGGCCCGTGCCCCGGCCCCAGGAGAGCGCCCCGACGAAGGCCGGGCCGATCTGCGCCACCGCCGCGAAGGAGAGGAGCCCGATCGAGGCGAGCGCCACCTCGCCGGCGATCCGCGAATAGGCGTAGGCCACCAGCACCACCGCGACGATCGCGATGCGCCGCACCACCAGAACGTAGCCGCCGAGATCCGGCGCGCCGGGCTCCGGCGAGGGGGCGCCCGCCACCAGGTTGCGCCGGCGCAAGGCGACCGGGATGACGAGGTGGTTCGAGATCATGATCGCCACGGCGACCGACTCGACGATCACCATCGCGGTCGCCGCCGAGAGGCCGCCGATGAAGGCGATGAGCGCGATGCCGTCGGCCCGCTCGTGCAGGGGCAGCGCCAGCACCGTCATGTCGCGCTGCACCGTGCCCTCCGGGAACAGGGAGAGGCCGGCAAGCGCCAGGGGCACCACGAACAGGTTGATGAGCACGAGGTAGAGCGGGAAGGTCCAGGCCGCCCGCCCGACATCGGCGACCGCGCGGTTCTCCACCACCGCCATGTGGAACTGGCGCGGCAGCAGCAGCACGGCGGCGGCCGAGAGCAGGGTCTGGACGATCAGCGTCGCGGGCCCGGAGGTCTGCCCGACCAGGGTGCCGAACCCGTGGACGGCGCTCGCGGCTTCCGGCAGGTCGCCGAGCATCCAGCCGACCACGAAGCCGCCGACGGTGAGGAAGGCGAGCAGCTTGACGAGGGATTCGAGCGCCACCGCGAGGGTCAGCCCGTCCTGGTGCTCGGTGGCGTCGGCGTGGCGGGTGCCGAAGGCGACCGCGAAGCCCGCGAGCACCAGGGCCACGAACAACCCGAGATCGCCCAGCATCCCGGCCGGCGCCCCGATCCCGTCGGTGGCGCGCAGGAAGACCTGGAGCGAGGCCGTCACCGCCCGCAATTGCAGGGCGATGTAGGGCACCGCGCCGACCACCGCGATCAGGCAGACGAGTGCGGCGATGCGCTCGCTCTTGCCGTAGCGCGCGGCGATGAAGTCGGCGATCGAGGTCGAGTTCTGGGCCTTGGCGATCCGCACCACCCGGGCGACGAGCCGGTAGCCGAGGCCGACCACCAGGACCGGGCCGACATAGATGGTGAGGAAGTCGAGGCCGGCATGGCTCGCGAGGCCGACCGAGCCGAAGAACGTCCAGGAGGTGCAGTAGACGGCGAGCGACAGGGCGTAGATCGTCGGCCGCACCCGCGCGTCGCGCATCAGGGTCCGCCCGGCGACGTCGCCCCAATGGGCCACCGCGAACAGGGCGCAGATATAGACGAGGGCCGCCAGCACCACCGTCCAGCCCGCGATCATCGGCGTCGTCCATCCCCGGCCCGGAAGACCGGGCGTTGCTCATCTTGACGGGGCTTTAGAGCATGTGGGGGGCGTTGGCACGCCCCCGGCCTCGTTCAGCCGTGGCAGGCGCAGCCGGCATGCTCGCAGCCGGCGTGGTGGGGGTGGCCCTCGGCGCATTCCTCGCAGCAGAAGGCCTTGCCGTCGCGGGACACGGCGCTAGCCACCGGGACCACGCAGACGCAATCCTCGCAGGCGCACTTCACAGTCTCGGCATTGGTGCTGGTCATGGATCCTGTTCCTCGTCGGGGTGATCGTGAGAATGGTGGGCGTGCTCGTGCGGCTCGGTGTAGTGGGCGACCATGCCGCGCAGGACGTCGCGCACGTGATCGTCGTCGATCGCGTAGGCGACGTGCCGGCCGTGGCGGATCGCGCGCAGGATGCGGGCGGTCCGCAGCAGGCGCAGGTGATGCGAGGTCAACGATTGCGACAGACCGAGCGTCTCGCCGATCTCGCCAACCGTGCAGTCCGCCTCCAGGCAGACGAGCACGATGCGCAAGCGGTTCGGCTCTCCGAGGAGCCGGAACACCTCCGCCACGTCACCGACCTGCTCCGACGACAGGAGCCGCACGCCCGCCCTTTCCTCAACACATGAACACGTGCTCATGTGTTGCTGACCTAGGGAAAAGTGTCAAGGGGCGAGCGGCCGCGGGATGCTCAGTCGTCGTCGATGTCGGCGGGCGAGCCCGGTGCCATCGGCCCGCTGTCCTCGACGTCGTTGTCGTCGAACAGGCCCGGCGGTCCATCGAAGCCGACGACCCCGTCCGGGTTGTCCGGGGTGACGTTGGGATCGACGAGCGGGGGCTGGCCGTCCTGCTGGAGCCGGCGCTCGAGGCGCCGCTCGCGCCGGAGGTCGCGCTGGATCGGCACGTCCTCCGCCCCTTGCGCGAGCAGGGGAGTGCCGGCGTCGGTGCAGATCGCGCCGAGCAGCGCCGCTGCCATCACCGCCCTCATCATCGCCTCCCTCGTCCCGAGACGTGACGCCTCGCTGATCCCACTCTGCCGTCCGGTGGCGTAGCCGTCTGCCGCCCCATTCGGCGGTACCACCTGACCCTTAACGCGAACGACCCCGCGGCGCAGACAGCGCCGCGGGGTCGTTGCAAGGCGAGATCGGGGAGGAGCGGCGGCCTCAGGCCACCGCGCGCCCGCGCATCAGGTCGGCGCCGTTGCCGACGACGCGGGTGTAGAGCGAGGAGTAGCCGTCGGCGGCCTTGTCCCAGCCGAAGTCGCGGGCCATGGCGTTGCGGCGCATCGCGCCGAGGCGGCGCTTCGAGGCGAAGACGTCGAAGGCGCGGCGGATCGCGCCGCTCAGGCCCTTGAGCGAGGATTCGCCGAACAGGAAGCCGGTGACGCCGTCCTCGACCGTGTCGGCAAGGCCGCCGGTGCGGTGGGCGATCGGCAGGGAGCCGAAGCGCTGGGCGTACATCTGGGCGAGGCCGCAGGGCTCGAAGCGCGACGGCATCAGCAGGAAGTCGCTGCCGGCGAACATCCGGTGGGCGTCGGTCTCCTCGAAGCCGACCCGCACCCCGACCGAGCCGGGATGGCGCCGGGCGAGGTCGAGGAAGGCGGCCTCGAAGCGGGGTTCGCCCTGGCCGGTCACCACAAGCTGGCCGCCCTCGGCGACGATCGATTCGGCCGCCGCGAGCGTCAGGTCGACGCCCTTCTGGTGCACGAGGCGCGACACGATGGCGAAGAGAGGCCCGCGGGAGACGCCGAGGCCGAAGCGGGTGCGCACCGCGTCGGCATTGGAGCGCTTGCCCTTCCAGTCGTCGGGCTCGAAGCGGGTGGCGAGGTGGGGATCGGTGCGGGGATCCCAGGATTCGTCGATGCCGTTGAGGATGCCGGCGAGCCGGCCCTGATGAGCGCGGGTGCGCAGGAGCCCGTCGAGGCCGCAGCCGAATTCCGGCGTGGTGATCTCGTGGGCGTAGGTCTCGCTGACGGTGGTGACATGCGAGGCGTAGTACAGGCCGGCCTTGAGGAAGGACAGCTTGCCGTAGAATTCGACCCCGTCGATGTGGAAGGCGCTCTCCGGCACGCCGAGGCGGCCGAGATTCTCCCACGGGAACAGGCCCTGATAGGCGAGATTGTGGATGGTGAGCACGCTCGGCGTGCGCAGGCCGCGCCAGGCGAGGTAGGCCGGGGCGAGGGCCGTCTGCCAGTCGTTGAGGTGCAGCAGGTCGGCGCGCCACTCGGGATCGACCCCTTGCGCGAGCTCGGCGGCGGCGAGGCTGAGGCGGCCGAAGCGCAGGTCGTTGTCGGGGAAGTCGACGCCCTGGTCGCCGTAGGGCGTGCCGTCCCGCTCGTAGAGGCCAGAATTGAGGATGACGTAGACCGGCAGGCCGTCGCCGGTCTCGATCAGGCCGAGGTCGCAGGGCGGCATTTCGGCGCTGCCGCCGAGCTGGGCCACCACGGTGATCTCGGGGTGACGGTCGACGACCTGGCGGTAGCCCGGGATCAGGATGCGGACGTCGTAGAGCTGGCGCAGGGCCCGGGGCAGGGAGGCCGCGACCTCGCCGAGGCCGCCGGTCTTCACGAAGTCGGCCATCTCGGGCGTGGCGTAGAGGATCCGCGGCTTGAGCGAGCCGCGCAACGCCTCGACGGCTCCTCTCGGGGAGCCACCAGACGACAGGGCCGGCGCTTGCGAAGCCGACCGTGCCGACGCCGGAAATGTCATGAAGAGCCCCCACGCCGCGAGCCGGACGGACTGCGAGCGGACGATGCCGCGGCGTACTGCCACGACAACGCGCCATTCCGGTCCCGGTTCCAGTGCACTGCACAATATCATGGATCGGGGAGACGGCAAGACGAATTTGATTAACGAAAAGCAAAAAATCCGTTTTTCGCCGCATCCCGAAGCTGTGCCGCGCCTTGTCGAGAGCTTAGGCGGGTAAAGGTCGGGCTCGGCCTTTCGCCTCCGGCGCGCGCCGGATCAGCACCAGGGCCTCGTCTCCCGCAAGTGCGAAAGACCCCTCGTCCGGAGCCTCGCCGCGCCGGCCGCCGGCGCTCGACAGCAGCACCTCCCAGGCGGCCTCCGCCGGCACCGGGACCTCGCAAGCCTCGTGCCCGAAATTGAGGGCGACGCGGATCACCTCGTCGCCGTGCAGGCGCTCGTAGACGAGGACCTCGCCGGAGACAGACACCGCCCGGTAGGCGCCGGTGCTGAGCGCCGGGTATTCGCGCCGCAGCGCGATCAGGCGCCGGTACAGGGTCAGGATCGAGACGGGATCGTCGCGCAAGCACTCGACGTTGCGGGTCTGGGCCTGGGGATCGAGGGGCAGCCAGGGCTCGACGGTGGAGAAGCCGGCCTGCAGCCCGGGCGCCCACTGCATCGGCGTGCGCTCCGGGTCGCGGCCGCGGCCGGGCTCGTTGTGCTCCCAGGGATCGCGGACGCGCTCCGGCGGGATCGGCACCCGGCCGAGGCCGATCTCGTCGCCGTAATAGAGCGTCGGCGTACCGCGCAGGGTGAGGAGCAGGGCCGCCGCGACCCGGGCCTGCGCGTCGCCGACCCGGGCGGCGATGCGGGGCTGGTCGTGGTTGCCGAGCACCCAGTTCGGCCAGCCGCCGTCCGGCAGGGCGGCCTCGTACTCGGCGATCAGCCGCGCCACGGCCTCGGCGTGCCACGGCGTCTGGATCAGCTGGAAGTTGAACGGCAGGTGCGCGCCCGACAAATCGACGCCGTAATACGCCACCAGCCGCTCCAGCGGCAGGTAGATCTCGCCGATCAGCACCCGCGCTTCGTACTCCTCCAGCACCGCCCGCATCTCGGCGATGACCTGCATCACCTCGGGCTGGTCGGCGGAGTGGAGCTGGACGAGCGTGTTGATCTCGGGCTCACCGGCGACGTAATCCGGGTTGATCGGATTGTCGCGAAGCCCCTCGTCCTTCATCAGGTGCCAGATCACGTCGACCCGGAACCCGTCGACGCCGCGGTCGAGCCAGAAGCGCAGCACGTCCATCATCGCGGCGCGCACCTGCGGGTTGCGCCAGTTCAGGTCCGGCTGCTCGCGCAGGAAGGCGTGGTAGTAGTACTGGCCGGTCGCCGGATCGAGCGTCCAGGCCGGACCGCCGAAATTGCTGATCCAGTTGTTCGGCGGCCCGCCATCGGGGCCGGGATCGCGCCAGATGTACCAGTCGCGCTTCGGGTTGTCGCGCGACGCCCGCGCCTCGCGGAACCAGGGATGCTCCTCAGAGGTGTGGTTCGGCACGAAATCCATGATGACGCGCAGGCGCCGGCGATGCGCCTCGGCGACGAGCGCGTCGAAATCGGCCAGCGTGCCGAAGAGCGGGTCGATGTCGCAGTAATCCGAGACGTCGTAGCCATAATCGGCCATCGGCGAGCGGCAGACCGGCGACAGCCACACGGCGTCGACCCCGAGCCAGGCCAGGTAGTCGAGCCGGGACGCCACGCCCTCGAGGTCGCCGACGCCGTCGCCGTTGGTGTCCTGGAACGAGCGCGGATAGACCTGATAGACGACCCCCGCCTTCCACCACAGCTCGCCCGCCAGCAAGGTGGCGGGCTTCGCGTCGTCGGTCATGCTGGGCTCCTGGGGAGGGGGACGGGTGAGGTCGGACGGACGCCGGGCGAAGGGGCGGCGGGCGAGGAGGGCACGGGGTTGAGCCGCCGGGCGGCCGCCCTTATATGGGGCGCCCGCGGCGGGGCGTCCGCTCATGAAGACGTCCCATCGCATCCGGTTCCTGCGCCTCCGCGCGCGGGACCGCGAGCGTGGCACGCCTGCATCACCGGCAGCCGCGACACCATCATGACGGCCCCGGCATGGCGGGAGGCGCGGTCCGCGCCCGTGCCGGGACGACCCGCGGCCGATCCGCCGGAAGAGCGACGCGCCGCGGCCGGAAGGTCAGACCTCCGGCGCAACCCTGCCCTAACGGTTATCCATTCCCCAAGGGCAGCGCTTAACCCTAAGGTCCGACCTGCGGAGAAGCCCGAAAGCGTTCACACTCGCTTCAGGCCGCTCCGTCAAAATCAAGTCTCGTTTCCGTGAGACGTGTCGGGACAGCAACACGCAGCGATTCGCGTGCTCAAGCTTAGTCTCGGCGTCTCGACATCGCCGTCCCACAGCCACACGATGCTGCCGTGGCCAAAGGTTTGCTGCACAGCACGCGACGTGAGATCGCGCTGCAGCACCCGAGAGACCTGCGGCAGGGAAGGGGGTTCCAAGGTGCTGAACGAAGTTCTTCTGTCCGGTCGCCAGCGCGAAGAGGCCCAGCGGGAGGCGCAAGCCCCGCAGGATGCCGAGACGCGCTCCTGGATGCCGCAGGCGTCGCCCACTGCGCCCGCGGGCGACGAGGTCACGGTCATGCGCACCGCGATCCTGTCGAAGCTCGCCTATGGCCTGGGCAAGACGCCCGCCACCGCCCGCGACCGCGACTGGTTCGTGGCGACGGCGCTGGCCCTGCGCGACCGGGCGGTCGCCGCGAGCGCGATCTCGGCTGGGATCGTGCCGCCGAAGCGCGTGCACTACCTCTCCCTCGAATTCCTGATCGGACGCCTGCTCTCCGACGCGATGGGCAATCTCGGCGTCGCCGAGACCGTGCGGGCGGCGCTCGCGGGCCTCGACGTCGACCTCGAGGCGGTGGCGGGCGCGGAGCCCGACGCGGCGCTCGGCAATGGCGGCCTCGGCCGTCTCGCCGCCTGCTTCATGGAGAGCATGGCGAGCCTCGCGATTCCCGCCTACGGCTACGGCATCCGCTACGATCACGGCCTGTTCCGGCAGGTGATCGAGGACGGGGTGCAGCGCGAGGTGCCGGAGACCTGGCTTTCCGAGGGCAATCCCTGGGAGTTCGAGCGCGCGGACGCGGCCTGCGAGGTCGGCTTCGGCGGCGACGTGGCGATGAGCGTCCAGCCGGACGGCACGCTGCGCCGGGTCTGGCGCCCGGCCGAGACCGTGCGCGCCGTGCCCTACGACACGCCGGTGATCGGGCGGGGCGCCAAGCACGTCAACGCCTTGCGCCTGTGGGCGGCCCGCGCGCCCGAGGCGATCGATCTCGCGCGCTTCAATGCCGGCGACCATGTCGGCGCGGTGGCCGAGCGCGCCCGGGCCGAGGCGATCTCGCGGGTGCTCTATCCGAGCGACGGGACGCCGGCCGGCCAGGAATTGCGCCTGCGCCAGGAGTTCTTCTTCACCTCGGCCTCGCTCCAGGACCTGGTGCGCCGCCACGTCGCCGAGCGCGGCGACCTGCGCTCGCTGCCCGACCACGCGGCGATCCAGCTCAACGACACCCACCCGGCCATCGCCGTGCCGGAGCTGATGCGGCTCCTCGTCGACCTGCACGGGATGTCCTGGGAGGATGCCTGGCACGTCACCACCCAGACCCTCGGCTACACCAACCACACCCTGATGCCGGAGGCGCTGGAAACCTGGCCGGTGGAGCTGATGGAGCGGCTGCTGCCGCGCCACATGCAGATCATCTACCTGATCAACTGGATGCATCTCGAGGAGGTGTCGAAGCACGGCGCCTCGGTCGCGCAGCTCGCCGAGGTCTCGCTGATCGACGAGAGCCACGGCAAGCGGGTGCGGATGGGGCACCTCGCCTTCCTCGGCGCGCGCCGCGTCAACGGCGTCTCGGCGCTTCATACCGAGCTGATGCGCCAGACGGTGTTCGCGCCGCTCCACGCCCTCGACACCGACAAGATCGTCAACAAGACCAACGGCATCACCTTCCGGCGCTGGCTCCACAACGCCAATCCGGGCCTGACGCGCCTCGCCGTCGAGGCGGTGGGGGCGAAGGTGCTCGACGATCCGCACCATCTCGAGGGGCTCGCGGCCTTCGCCGACGATGCCGGCTTCCAGGCGCGCTACGCGGCGGTGCGCCGCGAGCGCAAGGAGGCGCTGGCCCGCGTCGTCGAGGACCGCACCGGCATCACCCTCGATCCCGACGCCCTATTCGACGTCCAGATCAAGCGTATACACGAGTACAAGCGCCAGCTCCTCAACATCCTGGAGACGGTCGCGCTCTACCAGGCGATCAAGGCCGAGCCGCACCGCGACTGGACGCCTCGAGTCAAGCTCTTCGCCGGCAAGGCGGCGCCGAGCTACCACCAGGCCAAGCTGATCATCCGCCTCGCCAGCGACGTGGCCAAGCGCGTCAACGCCGATCCGGACGTGGCCGGCCGCCTGACCGTGGCCTTCGTGCCGAACTACTCGGTCAGCCTTGCCGAATCGATCATTCCGGCCGCCGACCTGTCGGAGCAGATCTCGACCGCCGGCCTCGAGGCCTCGGGCACCGGCAACATGAAGCTGGCGCTCAACGGCGCGCTCACCATCGGCACGCTCGACGGCGCCAATATCGAGATCAAGGATCATGTCGGGCCGGAGAACATCTTCATCTTCGGTCTCGATGCGGCGGGCGTGCAGCGCACGCAGAGCCAGCCGGGCTATGCCGGCCGGGCCATCGCGGCCTCGCCCCGACTGCGCAACGCCCTCGACCTGATCGCCGCGGGCGGGTTCTCGCCCGGTGAGCCGGGCCGCTTCCGCCCGCTCGTCGACGAGCTGATCCACGGCGACCGCTTCCTGCTCACCGCCGATTTCGACGATTACTGGCGGGCCCAGCGCGAGGTCGACGCGGCGTGGCGCAAGCCCCGGACCTGGTGGCGCGCGGCGATCCTCAACACCGCCCGCACGGCGTGGTTCTCGTCGGACCGGACAATGCGGGAGTATGCCGAGGAGATCTGGCGGGTGCGGGTAGGCTGAAACGGCTTGACCGTATGATGGAAAGGAAAGCCTCGCGGTGTGAGCTGCGGGGCTTTCTGCTGTGTGCTGGCATTCGAGCCGGTGGCTGCCGGCGAGTGTGTCACGATTTCCATTTGATTTGTTGAGTTAAGTAGAGCGCGTCTCCCCTCTCCCGTGTGGGAGAGGGGCCGGGGTGAGGGTGGCGACGGTTCTGAGTCTGGCTCGTACCGTCCCGCTGCCAGCACGGCGCTCAGAGTGTCTGACTGAAGCGCGCCACCCTCACCCCTACCCCTCTCCCACACGGGAGAGGGGATCCCGCGCTTAATTGATGTCAGGATGGATCAGGCTGAGTTTATCTGAAGCTAGCGCTCTGCATGGTGGCGATGAACGGCTCCTTGAGCGACAGGTACCGCTTCATATCCATGCTCTCGTCTTCGGCAATCTTTCGCTTGAACTCGCCGTAGCGCTCGCGTGAGGCGGGATCGGCTCGCAGCAGGTCGCGGAACGCGAGCATCCGCTCGGCATCGGGATGGTGAGCCATGCAGAGGTGCAACTTGTGCGTCCTGACGCCGTTCACGTCCCGTTTGAAGAAGAAGTGCCCGCGAGACAGATCGCCGCCGCGCCGATAGCCCAGATCGGCAAGCGGCGTCGTCCATTGCTGGGCGTCGGCGTCCGGATGGACTTCCACAAGGATGTCGATCTCAGGCTTCGCGAGCAGACCAACGACGGCGGTGCTTCCGACGTGATGAAATGAGACAAGCCGATCCGAGAACACCCCGGCGAGCCGCGCCGCTTCGTCCGCATACATCTGCGGCCAGTGCGGATCGTACTCGACCAGGGTGTTCGTGAGCGGCACAGATTCGAGGCCCGGTCACGCCGCCGGAATATACTGGTACGTCCAAGTCTCGCTCAGCGTCTCGTCGCCCCGGCGCAGGAACAGCCGCAGCTCCACCGGCTCCGCTCCCGTCACCGCGAGGTCGAACTCGGCCCGCCAGTGGCCCGGCACGTCGTCCGGCACCGCCTCGGTGCGGGCGAGCGGGAAGGTGCCGCGCGATGCGGTGAGCACCGCCTCCGGCTTCACCCCGGCCGGCAGGCGGCCGAGCGGCTCGCCCAGGAACTCGACCACGAACTTGCGCACGCCCTTCGGCCGGTCGGTGCCGGCCTGGCCGCCATTGCCCTCGCGGGTGGCGACGCAGCGGGCGAGGTTGCTCGGATAGGGCTCGTCCGCGACCCAGTGCAGGCGGTAGGCGAGGTCGTGCGAGGAGCCGGCGCGGGCGGGTTCCGCCGGCACCCACATCGCCACCACGTTGTCGTGGATCTCGTCGTCGGTGGCGTTCTCGACCAGCTGGACGCTACCCTTGCCCCAGTCGCCGAGGGGCTCGACCCAGAGCGAGGGCCGGCGGTCATAGTAGACGCCGTCCTGGTAGTGGTCGAACAGCCGGTCGCGCTGCATCAGCCCGAAGCCGCGCGGGCGCTGGTCGGAGAAGGCCGAGACCATGGTGCGGGGCGGGTTGCGCAAGGGCCGCCAGATCCGCTCGCCGGCGCCAGTCCACAGCGCGAGGCCGTCGGAATCGTGCACCTCCGGGCGCCAGTCGGTCGCCGTGGGCTTGGCGGTCTCGGAGAACCAGTACATCGAGGTCAGCGGCGCCAGGCCGAAGCGGCCGACATCCTTGCGCAGATGCAGGCTCGCCTCGATGTCCATCACCACCGACTTGGTGCGGCGCATCTTGAAGCGGTAGGCGCCGGCGGCCGAGGGGCCGTCGAGGAGCGCCAGAACCGTGACGGTGTCGGAATCCGGCGCCGGGGTCTCGAACCACACATGGGTGAAGTCCGGGAATTCCTCGGGGCGGTCCGGCATCACGGTGTCGAGGGCGAGCCCCCGGGCCGACAGGCCGTACTGGTACAATTCACCGATCGCCCGGAAATACGAGGCGCCGAGGAAGGCGACCCAGTCGTTGCGGCGCCAGTCGAGGGGGCCGCCGCGGCGCTCCTGGAAGCGGAAGCCCGCGAAACCCGGATTCGGGGGCAGGCGGCGGGCAGGCGAATCGGCCGGCATCTCGAAGGCGGCCGGATCGTAGATGATCTCACGCGCCTGGCCCCCTTCGACCACGTGCATCCGCACCGGCTTCTGGAAGTAGCGGCCGAGATGAAAGAACGTGACCGGGAAGGCGCTCGGCC
Source organism: Methylobacterium sp. EM32 (assembly GCF_040593685.1). NCBI lineage: Bacteria > Pseudomonadati > Pseudomonadota > Alphaproteobacteria > Hyphomicrobiales > Methylobacteriaceae > Methylobacterium > Methylobacterium sp. EM32. The sequence continues at coordinate 27,676 of NZ_JBEXZS010000177.1, forward strand.
CGTCGGCCCACAAAGCGTGGTCGGGCTTGTACTTCAGCTTGCCGTGGGCGTCGTAGTCGATCGCCTGCAGGACGTCGCGGTCGGGGATCGCCGGCGGCGTGTAGGGCCGGGCGGCGAGGTCCCGCGCCCGGGCCTTGAGACCCTCGAAGCTGAAGGCCTCGGGGGTGCCCAGCGGCAGCTCGGCGGACAGCACCGCGGGGCTGGAGCCGAGCAGCAGCGCGGCGCCGGCGAGGAGCGTACGGCGGTCGATCATCGCGGTACGTCCTTAGCGAATCGGCTCGATGCTGGTGGCCCGGCGCCAGAGCTGGATCATGATGGACAGGGCGCCCAGGCTGAACAGCACCATCAGCACATGGCCGACGGTGTCGCCGAGCTCGAAGATGCCGGCGAGCGCCCAGCCCGCCGCGATCGCCACCGCGAAGACCTCGACGCCGACCAGCACCATGATGCTGAGGATGGTGAGGAGGCTGCGGGGCTTGAGGGAACCTGATGCGGGCACGCGGCCTGATCCTTGTCCTTGTGGGCGGGCGACGGGCGGCCGAGGGAGCGCCTATCGTTTCATGGCTGCGGGGACTAGCCTGAACCGCAGGGCCGGCGCAACCGCGCGGGTCCGTTCCGTATCGTCATCCATCGGTGAGATGCCCGAGACCCCCGTCTTCTCCCGCGCCGCCTGCGCGGCTCCCCACCAGCTCGCGGCTGAGGCCGGCCGGGCGATCCTCGAAGAGGGCGGCAACGCCGTCGAGGCGATGCTCGCCATGGCGGCGACGATCGCGGTGGTCTACCCCCACATGAACGGCCTCGGCGGCGACGGCTTCTGGCTGATCCGAGGCCCGAACGGGGTGGTGCGGGCGATCGAGGCCTGCGGCCCGGCCGGCAGCCTCGCGACGATCAAGCGCTATCGCGACAAGGGCTACGACGCGATCCCCGAGCGCGGACCCGACGCGGCGCTGACGGTGGCCGGCGCGGTCGGCGGCTGGGCGCTCGCCCACGGCATCGCCCGCGACCTCGGCGGGCGCCTGCCGCTGCCCCTGCTCCTCTCCGACGCGGTCCGGCACGCCCGCGAGGGCGTGTCGGTGTCGCCGTCCGAGGCGCGCTACGTCCCGAAAGAGCTCGACACGCTCCACGACCAGCCGGGCTTCAAGGACACCTTCCTCATCGACGGGAAGCCCCCGAAATCCGGGACGAAGCGGGCGCTGCCGGCTCTCGCCGCGACGCTGGAGCAGCTCGGCCATGCCGGGCTGGAGGATTTTTACCGCGGCGATATCGGCCGCGAGGTCGCCGCCGACCTGGAGCGCGCCGGGAGCCCGGTCACCCGGAGCGACATCGAGCGCTACCGGGCGGTGTCGCGGGCGCCGCTCGCGCTGAAACTCTCGGGCGGCACGGTCTACAATTGCCCGCCGCCGAGCCAGGGGCTGGCCGCCCTGATGATCCTCGGCCTCTACGAGCGCCTGGGAACCATCCGTCCCGAGACGGCGGCGCATTATCACGGGCTGATCGAGGCGACGAAGCGCGCCTTCCGGATCCGCGACGCGGTGGTGACCGATTTCGACCGCCTGCGCCACGACCCCGCGACCTTCCTGGCGCCGGAGCGGCTGGAGGCGGAGGCCGCGGCGATCCGCATGGACCGCGCCTCGCCCTACCCGGTGCGCCCGGTCGGCGACGGCGACACCGTGTGGATGGGGGCGATCGACGCAAACGGCGTCGCGGTCTCCTACATCCAGTCGGTCTACTGGGAGTTCGGCTCCGGCCTCGTCCTGCCGCGCACCGGCATCACCTGGCAGAATCGCGGCCTCGCCTTCTCCCTCGATCCGCGGGCCGTGAACCCGCTGGAGCCGGGGCGGAGGCCGTTCCACACCCTCAACCCGGCCCTCGCCGTGCTCGCCGACGGGCGGGTGATGGCCTATGGCAGCATGGGCGGCGACGGGCAGCCGCAATTCCAGGCCCAGGTCTTCACCCGCTACGCCACCTACGGGATGGGCGTCGCCGAGGCGGTGGACGCGCCGCGCTTCCTGTTCGGCCGCACCTGGGGCGCGGAATCGATGACCGTGAAGGTGGAGGATCGGTTCGACTCGTCCTGCATCGCGGCGCTCGCGCGAATGGGCCACGAGGTCGAGGAACTGGGCGGATCCTACATCGACTCGCTCGGCCATGCCGGGTTGCTGGTCCGCCACCCGGGCAACGGACGGGTCGAGGCGACGCACGACCCGCGCTCGGATGGCGGCGCGGCGGGGCTCTAGCCCCGTCTCACGGCGTCACCGCCTCGAAGAGCAGCATCTGCAACCGGGCCGTCGCGGGGGCGCCGAGCGCGTCCCGGAGCCGGCGCTCCAGTTCCGCGACAAGCGGCTCCGGCGCGATCCCGCGCTCGTGCAGCAGGGTGGCGGTCGGGTTGCCGCGCAGGAGGCCGGCCGCGAACAGCCCGACATCCGGCACCGGCACGTCGAGGCGGACCACCTCGGCGCGGAAGCCCGTGAACCCCGCCTCCTGCACGAGCGTCCGGACCGCGTCGAGGCTCGTCAGGCCGTAGGCGAGGCCGAAGACCCCGGGCTCGCCGGTCGTCTCGACGACGAGGTCGGCGGCGATCTGCGCGCAGGGGTTGGCTGCCCGAGAATCCCAGGTGGTGAACAGGATCCGTCCGCCGGGACGGAGCACCCGCGCCGCCTCCCGCATCGCGCCGGCCCGGTCGGGGAAGAACATCACGCCGAACTGGGTGAGCACGAGGTCGAAGGCGGCGTCCGCGAAGGGCAGCGCCTGCGCGTCGGCAGGGCGCAGCTCGACCGCGGGCGCGTCCGACAGGGTCTCCGTGGCGAGCGCCAGCATCGCGGGGGCGAGGTCGGTGGCGGTGATCGCCGTCCCGGCCGGCAGGCGCGCCGCCGGGAGCCGCGTCACCTGCCCGGTGCCGGCAGCGGTCTCGAGCACCCGCTCCGGGGCGAGGGCGGCGACCCGGGCTGCCGTCACCGCGGCAGCCGGTGCGAACATCACCGGTGCCATGCCGCGCTCGTAGAAATCCGGGATCGCGCCGCCGAAATTGCGGTGGAGGTTCGCGGTCATGGCGTTTCCGCTCCACAGCCGAGGAGCCTTTCCGGGACTATCGTCATAATCCCGCATGACCATGAAGATGAACGGGATTTACATGGCGTAACCTTCGCGCATGACGGCTACACATGCGAAGGGCCCGGCACCTCGCGGTGCCGGGCCCTTCGCCATCCATCCCCAGGGCTCTAGCGCGGGGCGCGCTTCGCCAGGATCCGCTGCAGCGTGCGCCGGTGCATGTTGAGCCGGCGCGCCGTCTCCGAGACGTTGCGGCCGCACAATTCGTAGACGCGCTGGATGTGCTCCCAGCGCACCCGGTCGGCCGACATCGGGTTCTCGGGCGGGTCGGCCCGCTCGCCCGGCTCGGCCATCAGGGTGCCGTGGATCTCGTCGGCGTCGGCGGGCTTCGCCAGGTAGTCGAAGGCGCCGAGCTTCACCGCGGTCACCGCCGTGGCGATGTTGCCGTAGCCGGTCAGGATCACGCCGCGGGCCTCGGGCCGGCGCTCCTTCAGGCGGGCGATCACGTCGAGGCCGTTGCCGTCGCCGAGGCGCATGTCGATGACCGCGAAGGCCGGCGGCTGCGCGTCGACCGCCGAGACGCCCTCGGCCACGCTCTCCGCCACGTGCACCCGGTAGCCGCGCGCCTCCATCGCCCGGGCGAGGCGGGTCGAGAACGGCTTGTCGTCGTCGACGATCAGCAGGCTGCGGTCGGCGTGGTTGAGGAGGGCGTCGCCCTCCGGGATGGTGCCGGCCGCGGCCTCCGGGCTCAGTGTTCCGTACTGCGTCATCAGGCGACGCTCCTTGCGAATTTCAGTCAGTCTCTTCAGAGCGTTATATAGGAACGTCGCGGGCCTGCGTCAGGGGTGCGGCGCCCCCCGTACCCGGGTTTCGCAGGCCTTTGGCCTCCCTCTCGAAAACGTGACGGGGCCAGACGATCCGCACCACCGCGCCGGTCGAGGGATCGACCGCGTTGGCGAGATTCAGCTGCGCGCCGGAGCGCTCGATCAGGGTCTTGGCGATGAACAGGCCGAGGCCGAGGCCGGTCCCGCCCTCCGGTCCGGCGCTCTCCTGCGCGCCCCTGGCCGCGCTGCGGGTGCTGACATAGGGCTCGCCGACCCGCAGCAGCACCTCGGGGGCGAAGCCCGGCCCGTCGTCGCGGATCTCAAGCGAGACCCGGTCCGGGCTCCAGCGCGCCTCGATCGACACGCAGCTCTCGGCGAAGTCGACCGCGTTGTCGACGATGTTGGCCAGCCCGAACATCACGCCCGGGTTGCGCCGGCAAGCCGGCTCCGGCCCGTCGCCCTTCGTCGTCACGTCGAGCACGATGCCGAGGGCGCGCTGCGGCGCGACGAGCTCCTCGACGAGGTGGCTGAGCGAGATGGTCTCGATGAAGCCGCCCTGGTCGGCATCGAGCGAGGTGAGCTTGGCGAGGATGCCGCGGCAGCGCTCGACCTGATCGCGCAGGAGCGCCAGGTCTTCCGCCACGCTCGGGGAGGCGGCGGGCCCGAGCTGGCGGTCGAGCTCCTTCGCCACCACCGTGATCGTGGCGAGGGGCGTGCCGAGCTCGTGGGCGGCCGCCGCCGCGAGCCCGTCGAGCTGCGACAGGTGCTGCTCGCGGGCCAGCACCAGCTCGGTCGCGGCGAGCGCCTGGGCGAGCTGGCGCGCCTCCTCGGCGACACGCCAGGCGTAAACCCCCGTGAAAGCAGTTCCGAGCAGGATCGCAGTCCAGACGCCCGAGACGTAGAGGAACGGCAATTCGAGCTTCTCGCCCGCGAACCACGGCAGCGGCCGGTAGACCAGCGCCAGCAGCGTCGAGAGCCCGACCGCCAGGAGGCCGAGGGCCAGGGTCCGGGCCGGGGGGAGGGCGGTGGCCGAGATCAGGACGGGGGCGAGGAACAGGAGGGCGAACGGGTTCTGCAGGCCGCCGGTGAGGAAGAGCAGGGCGGCGAGCTGGATGATGTCGAAGGCGAGCAGCAGCACCGCAGCGTCGTCGCTGAGCCGGTGGCTCGCCGGGTAGCGGATCCGGAGGGTGAGGTTGAGCCAGGACGAGGCCGCGATGACGAGGAAGCACCAGCCGAAGGGCAGGGGCAGGCCGAGCCCGAGATGGGCGCCGGCCACCGCCGCGCCCTGCCCGGCCACCGCGAGCCAGCGCAGGCGCACCAGGGTATCGAGGCGCAGGTGGCGGGCGTCGCGCACCAGGTCGGTCTGCAAGGTCTCGAACATGGCGGAAACCATAGTGCGCCGCCGCCCGCCGGCCAGGGCGGCGGGCCGGAAACCCTTCGCGGCCCAGTGCGTTATTGTCGACGGCGCATTCCCTGGTTCAGGATCGTCGACGGGGCGGTTCCGCATCGGTTACCGCATCGCACAAGGCACACGCGGGAGTTGAGGCAAAAAAGGCACAGTTCCACCTTTTGACACCTTGGATTTCCGCAGATGTTGCCCTTCTATATCAGGCCTCTATTGTCCTGGCTCCCGGTCGGGACAGGCGTCTCCTAACGGCGGGTGCGCGCGTCGTTGGGTCAATCGTGGACGGTGGCGTCATGGATCTCTCCTATTTCTGGTATGAAGCTGCGCACTGGATGTTGACGCCTGCCCGAGCGGCCGCCGACGCCACGCAGCTCGTGTTCAAGAATCCCGTCAATCCGATCACCTACACGCCCTACGGCCGGACCGTGTCGGCGGCCTGCGAGATGTTCGAGCGCACCACGCGCCGCTACGGCAAGCCGGCCTTCAACCTGCCCACGACCGTGGTCGAGGGCCTGGTGACGGAGGTCACCGAGCGGGTGGTGTGGTCGAAGCCGTTCTGCCAGGTCCTCAAGTTCGACCGCGCGCTGAAGCGCCCGACCACCCAGGCCCAGCCGAAGGTGCTCGTCGTGGCGCCGATGTCGGGCCACTACGCCACGCTGCTGCGCGGCACGGTCGAGGCGCTGCTGCCGGCCCACGAGGTGATGATCACCGACTGGATCGACGCCCGCATGGTGCCGCTCGAGGCCGGGCGCTTCGACCTCGACAGTTACATCGACTACCTGATCGAGATGTTCCAGGCCCTCGGGCCGGACCTGCACGTGATCGCGGTCTGTCAGCCCTCGGTGCCGGTCTTCGCTGCCGTCGCCCGGATGGAGGCGGACGGCATGGAGGGCGTGCCGACCTCGATGACCCTGATGGGCGGCCCGATCGACACCCGCCGCTCGCCCACCGCGGTGAACTGCCTCGCCGCCGAGCGCGGCTCGGAATGGTTCAAGCGCAACTGCATCACCGTGGTGCCCCCGGGCTATCCCGGCACCTGGCGTGAGGTCTATCCGGGCTTCTTCCAGCTCTCCGGCTTCATGGGCATGAACCTCGACCGTCATCTGACGGCCCACTGGGACATGTACAAGCACCTGGTGCGCAACGACGGCGACTCGGCCGAGAAGCACCGCGACTTCTACGACGAGTACCTGTCGGTGATGGACCTGACGGCGGAGTTCTACCTCCAGACGGTCAACACCGTGTTCGTCGAGCACGCCCTGCCGAAGGGCGAGATGCGCCACCGTGACAAGCCCGTCGACCCGACGGCGATCCGCCACTGCGCGATCATGGCGGTCGAGGGCGAGAACGACGACATCTCCGGCGTCGGCCAGACCCTGGCGGCCCACGACCTGACACCCAACCTCCCGGCCGAGCGCAAGCTCTACCACCTGCAGAAGGGCGTCGGCCATTACGGCGTCTTCAACGGTTCGCGCTTCCGCGCCAACATCGCGCCGCGCATCTCAGCCTTCATGCACGCGATGCAGGGCACGCAGGCAGTCGAAGACTTGCGCGAGGCCTCCTGATCCGTCCATCCGGCGCCGCCTCGAGCGGCGCCGGCTCCCGCCGATGTCACCGGCCCGCTCCCTACGCTCCTGGTTCGCGCACCTCGTCGGCCTCGCGCGATCACGCGGGACGCTGACAGGCTCCGGGTCTCCCGGATACAAGGGTGGCATGCGAGTCGCGCTCCTGCGCCGTTCGGCGCCCGAACCCACCCACGTCACCGTCATCCACGCCGGCACCTGCTACCCGGTCACCGTGCGCCGCCGCGCGGCCGCGCGCCGCATCACCCTGCGGGTGTCGAGCGCCACCGGCGAGATCGTCCTCACCCTGCCGGAGCGCACCCCCCTCGCCGCCGCGCAAGCTTTCGCCGATTCGCACGGCGCCTGGATCGCCGCCCGGGTGGCGAAGCTGCCCGAGCGCGTCGCCTTCGTGCCCGGCGCGGTCGTGCCCCTGCGCGGCGTGCCCCATCGCATCCTGCACTGGTCGAGCACATCGGGCGCGACGCTCGCCACCACGGATGCCGACGGCGCGCCGGTGATCGCAGTGTCGTGCGGGCTGCCCCACGTGGCGCGGCGGGTGCGCGACTTCCTGGAGGCCGAGGCGCGCCGCGACCTCACCGCGGCGGTGACGCGCCATGCCGGCGCGCTCGGCCGCACGCCGAAGCGCCTGACCGTGCGCGATACCCGCAGCCGCTGGGGCTCGTGCACCGCGGCGGGCCAGCTGAATTTTTCCTGGCGCCTGATCATGGCGCCGCCCTCGGTGCTCGACTACCTGGCGGCGCACGAGGTCGCGCACCTCGCCGAGATGAACCACTCGGACCGGTTCTGGCGCGTGGTCCAGAAACTTTCCCCGGGCTACGACGAGCCCGAGGCCTGGCTGAAGCGGCACGGCACCGAGCTGCACCGCTACGGCTGAGTTCAGCCCTTGGTGCGCACCACCACGACGCGCTCGCGCCGCACCGGCCAGGCCGGGCGCGGGTCGACATAGCCCGGAGCGAGGGTGCGCGGCGCGATGCTGTCGCAATTCTCGCGCTGGCGCAGGATGATCTCACCCTGCTCGCCCCGGCGCCGGATCACCCCGCCGTCGCGGCAGAACCCGGCGATCTCGGCCGAGCGCGAGGCCCGGCGCCCGCGCGGGTTGCGCGGCACCGGCGGGTGCTCGATCGTCAGCGTCGCATCCCGGTTGAGCGAGCGCTCGACATAGGTGGTCTCGCCGACCGGCAGCGAGTCGACCAGCAGAGACTGGGCGGCCGCGTGTCCGGCGAACGGGCCGGCGGCCAGGACCAGGAGGGCGAGGGAGGTGGCGGCGGGTCTCATCGGGGGTTCTCGCGAGGAGGGTGAGGGCGGGGGTCGGTCGATCCGATATGAACCGGAAACCATGCACAACCACTAACGACGGATGCAGCCCGGCTCCTTCCCAAGCTAAGCCGGTCCGGCGGCACCGGTTCCCCGCGAGAGTTCCCGATCTCGAAACGGCGCCTCGGCTTGACAGCATCCCGGCCCCGTGGTCGGAACGCCCCCGGGCCGGCGGATGGCCCGGACAGCGGAGCGGTGAGCGGCGTGGGAGACAGCTTGCGACGGATCGGACGCCGGGTGCGGGCCGCCACCCTCGGACTCGCGCTGACGCTCGGCCTGCCGGCCGGGGCCGCCCTGGCGCAGGGCGCGGTCAAGCAGAGCTTCGACGACTGGCAGCTGCGCTGCGAGACGCCCGCCGGCGCCAAGGCCGAGCAATGCGCCCTGGTGCAGTACGTCGCGGCGGAAGACCGGCCGAACCTCTCCCTGGTGGTGATCGTGCTGAAGACCGCCGACAACCGCGGCATCCTGCTGCGGGTGGTGGCGCCCCTCGGCGTGCTCCTGCCCTCCGGCCTCGGCCTCAAGGTCGACCAGGCGGAGATCGGCCGCACGTCGTTCGTGCGCTGCCTCTCCACCGGCTGCGTCGCCGAGGTGGTGATGGACGACAAGCTCATCAGCCAGCTCAAGGGCGGCCAGCAGGCCACCTTCATCGTCTTCCAGACGCCCGAGGAGGGGGTGGGCATCCCGCTCTCCCTCAAGGGGTTCAAGGAAGGCTTCGACAGCCTGAAGTGATCGACGATCGGGAGAGGACCGTGACGGCTCACAGTCTCCGCACCCTCGGCCTCGGGATGCTGGGCCTCACCCTGGCGCTCGGCGTGCTCGCCACTCCGGCGCGGGCGCAGGACGCGGCGCCGCAGGAGGGGGGCAATCCGCTCCTCAACATCTTCAAGTACGGCGGCACCACCAAGCCGCCCGAGGCGCCCCCGAACCTCGACGACGTCTACTGCCCGCCCCTCGACGTCAGCGAGGGCGGCTCCTCGCTGCAGACCATGGCGGGCGGCACCGTGCGGACGCAGATCCGCCTCGGGCAGATCAGCCGCTCCTGCCAGCCTGGGCCGAACGGCAGCGTCACCGTCGCGGTCGGGGTGCAGGGCGTGGTCCTGCTCGGGCCCGGCGGCGCCCCCGGCCGCTTCAACGCCCCCGTGACCATCACGGTCAAGAGCGGCACCCAGGTCATCACCCGGCGCAGCCGCCAGGCCGCGGCGACGATTCCCGCCGGCAGCGCCAACGGCACCTTCACGGTGGTGGAGGAGGGGATCTCCGTCCCGGCCAACCTCGCGCAGGATTTCGAGATCGAGGTCGGCCTCGGCGGCGGGTCGAAACCCGCGCGGGCGCCGCGGCGCAAGCCCGCCGCCCCGTCGCCGGCCGACGGTTGACCGCCGGGGTGGCGCCCTGGCGCATCGCCTCCCGCCCGGACGATCCGGATTTCTCCCGCGCCCTGGTCTTCGAGCGGCCGATTGCCGGGCGCTGGCTCGCCCTCGACTACGCCCTCGACCGCTTCGCCGCGCCGGTGCGGCCGATGCTGCGCTTCGCGCGGGCGGACGGGTCCCACGAGGATGCGCTGCTGCCGGGCCCGGTGCTCGGCCGTGCCGCCTGGCTCGGCCCGGTGCCTCCGAGCACGGACGAGATCCGGCTCGCCGCTCCGGCGGAGGGGTTCCGGATCGAGGCGGCGCGGCTTCTCTCCCGCACGGCGGTGCTCGCCCTCTGCGCCCGGCGCCGGCCGGACACGCTGCCGGTCGCGCTCTACCAATGGCTGCGCCGCGACGCCCGCCGCCTGCGCAACACCCTGCGCATCGCCGCCGGCGTGCGATCGCTGGCGCAATACCCGCTCTGGAAGGCCGAGCGGGCGCGGCCGTTCGAGCCCGCCCTCGACCGGGTGCCGCCCGGATTGCCGCGCCTCGGCCTGATCCTGGAGGCGGCACCGGGGGATGAGGCGGCGGTGCGGCGCACCCTCGCCGCCCTGCTGGCACAAAGCCATCGCGACTGGCGCCTCGCCCTGCACTGGCGCGGACAGGCGCCGGCCGGCTTCGCGGGTGACCCGCGAATCTCCGCGGAGGCCCTGCCGGACGGGATCGCGATCGGTTTTCTACGCCCCGGCGATGCGCTGGCACCCGACGCGCTCACCCATCTCGCCGCCGCCTTCGCGGGGCTGGAGCCCGCCGACCTCGCCTATGCCGACAGCGAGGCCGAGACGTCGGAGGGCCTGCGTCCCCGGCTCAAGCCCGGCTGGAGCCCGGACCTCGCCCTGACCACGCTCTATCCCGGGCGGCCGCTCCTGGTGGGACGGAACCTCGTCGCGCGTAGCGGCTGGGCGCCGGGGCAGGGGGCCCGGGCGCTCCTCCTCGCGGTCGCGCTCGCTGCTCCTGAGCGGGTGCGCCGCATCCCCCGCCTCCTCTGCCGCGTCGCGCCGGACGTGCCGGATCCCGACGGCCACGCCGCCGACCTGGCGCGGGCCCTCGACCGGGCCGGCTCGCCCGCCGCCCTGGTGCGGACCGGCGACACCCTCGACCTCGACTGGCCGCTCCCCGATCCGCCCCCCCTGGTCTCGGTCATCGTCCCGACCCGCGACCGGCCGGACCTGCTGCGCGTCGCCGTGCGGGGCGTGCTGCACGAGACCGCCTATCCGGCGCTCGAACTCGTCATCGTCGACAACGGCTCGACCGACCCGGCGGTGGCCGCCCTCTATGCCGACTGGGCCTCGGACCCGCGGGTGCACCGCCTCGACCGGCCGGGCCCGTTCAACTTCTCGCGCCTCGTCAACGACGGTGCCGCGGCGAGCCGCGGCGAGGTCCTGGTGCTCCTCAACAACGACGTCGAGGTGCTGCATCCCGACTGGCTCTCGGCGATGGTGCGCCAGGCCCTGCGGCCGGAGGTCGGCGCGGTCGGAGCCAAGCTCCTGTTCGGCAACGGCCGGATCCAGCATGCCGGCGTGGTGGTCGGGCTCGGCGGCCGGGCCGGGCACATCCTGCGCAACCGCCCCGCCGACACGCCGGGCCATCTGAACCGGCTCACCGTCGCGCACGAGGTCGCGGGCGTCACCGCCGCCTGCCTGGCGGTGGCGCGCCACAAATTCGAGGCGGTCGGCGGGCTCGACGCCGAGGCGTTTCCGGTCGATTTCAACGACATCGACCTCTGCCTGCGCCTCGCCGCCGCGGGCTGGCGCTCGGTCTGGACCCCGCGGGCCACGCTCGCCCACCACGAATCGGTCAGCCGCGGCCCGAGCGTCGGCCCGGCCCGGGCGCGGTTCGAGGCGGAGGGCAACCGTTTCGCCGCCCGCTGGCGGGCGGTGATCCGCGACGACCCGTATTACCACCCGGCCTTCTCGGTCACGACCTTCGGGGAGGAACTGGAATGAGGCTGCCGCCTCATCCGGCCTTCGATACCTTACGCTTCGCGGAAGACCGGCCCGGTCCCGCCCGGCGCTGGCTCGTCCGGCTGCTCCTGGCGCTGAAGCGTCCGGGCGAGGCCTGGGCGGTCGCCCGGGCCTTCCTCGCCGGCAAAAGAGTGCGGGCGCGCGACCGCGCCGCGATCCTGTGGGGCGCCCGCCACGCCCTGACGCCGCCGCCCGTGCCGGCGGGCGAGGCCGAGGCTGTGCCCGGCCTGCGCGTCGCGACGCCGGCGGAGATCCTCTCCGGCGGCGCCGTTCCGGCCGACATCGTGGTGCTGACGGCGCCGGGCCACCGGCTCGTGCCGGGGGCGGCCACCGCCATCGCCGAGGCGTTCGCGGCCGATGCCGGCATCATCGCCCTCTACGGCGACGCCGTAGTGCTGGGGCCGGAGGGGGCGCCGCGTCTGCCGGTGCTGCGCCCGGCCTTCGACACCGATTACCTGCTCGCCGCGGATTACATTGGCCCGGTGGTCGCCTGTCGCCGGGCGGTGCTGGACCGGCTCGGGCTCGATCCCGCCCTGCCGGGGGCGGAGGCCGCCGACCTGCTGTTGCGGCTCGCGGCCGGGGAGGTGCGCCACCTGCCGCGCCTCCTCTCGACCTGGGCGCCCGACGCGGCCGCGCCTCCGGCGGGTTGGGCGGAGTCGCGCCGGGCCCTGGCCGAGCGTCACCTCGCCGGGGCTGGCCGGGTCGAGGCGGCGGGCGGCATCCTCGCCTTGCGCCGCGACCTGCCCGCGCCGCCGCTCGCCAGCCTGATCATCCCGACCCGCGACCGGGTCGAGCTCCTGCGGGCCTGCATCGAGAGCCTGCGCGCCCGGACCGACTGGCCGTCCCTCGAGATCATCGTCTGCGACAACGACAGCCGCCATCCGCGCACCCTCGCCTATCTCCAGCGTCTGGCGGGGGAGGGGGTGCGGGTGCTGCCCTGCCCCGGCCCGTTCAACTTCGCGGCGATGAACAACCGGGCCGCCGCCGAGGCAAGCGGCGCGCTGCTGGTCTTCGTCAACAACGACGTGGTGGCGCACCGGAGCGACTGGCTGCGGCGGATGGCCGAGGAGGCCCTGCGGCCGGAGGTCGGGGCGGTGGGAGCGAAGCTCCTCGACATCCGCGAGCGGATCCAGCACGGCGGCATCGTGCTCGGCACCGGCGGTCTCGTCACCCACGCCCACCGCCACTTCCCCGGCACGGCGCCGGGCTACCTCGCCTCGTTGCGGGCGACGCACCGGGTCTCGGCGGTGACGGCGGCCTGCCTCACGGTGGAGGCCGAGAAATTCCGGGCCGTAGGGGGCTTCGACGCGGCGGCCTTCGCGGTCGATTTCAACGACGTCGACCTCTGCCTGCGGCTGGAGGCGGCGGGCTACCGGACGATGATGGTGCCGGGCGCCGTGCTCTACCACCACGAGGCGGCGAGCCGGCGCTGGAACCCAGAGGCGAAGAGCCGCCACGAGGCCGAGGTGGCGGCGCTGCAGGCGCGGTGGGGGGCACGGCTGGAGGCCGATCCCTGGTACCACCCGGGGTTCGATCCGCGGGCGGGGACGTATGTGCGGGTGCGGGGG
>NZ_JBEXZS010000178.1:0-75245 GCF_040593685.1 Methylobacterium sp. EM32
CCGTGAAGGGCGGCGGCTCTGGCAGCGGAGGAGGCGGCTCTGGCAGCGCGGGCTCCGGTTCGGGCTCCGGTTCCGGCGGGGGCGGCGGAGCCGGCTCGGGCAGCGGCGGCACGGCGACCGGCTCGGGCGGCGGGCTCGCGACCGGGGCGGTCGGGCGGGCCGGCGCCACCGCCGAGGAGGGACGGCGCAGGGCCTCTTCCAGTTGGCGGGCCATGTCGTTGAGGATCGCCGCGTCGACGTTGCGCGGCTCGGCCCCGCGGGTGCCGGCCGGTGCGGGTACCGGCTCGGGCGGCAGGACCGGTTCCGGCATCGGCGGGGGAACGGGGACCACCGGCGGCACGGGCGCCGTGAAGGGCGGCGGCTCGGCGAGCGGGACTTCGAGGGGCGGCGGCGCCTGGCGGGCGGCACGCAGGCTCGGCGGCTCGACCCGGCGCGAGGCGTTGAAGCGCGATGCCGACCGCGACGGCTCGGGCCCGAGATCCGGCATCGGGGCGTCCGGCCGCGGGCCCGGCGCGAAGGCGGCGGCGACCCGCTCGGGCTCCGGCGCGGGCGGCCGCGGCAGTTCCGGCTCGGGGAAGGGCGGGGGCAGCGGCGCCGGCTCGGTGCCGGCCGGCAGGGGGAGCGGGGCCTCGGCCTCGGGCTCCTGGCGGTCGGCCAGCTCCGCCGAGACCCGGGCGGCGCCGGCGCGCACGATGTTGCGCTCGACCACCACGTCGTTGGGACCGCCGACGAGCAGAAGGTGCTCGGTGTTGTCGCGCCGCAACAGGATCAGCTGACGCTGCCGATCCAATTCGTAGATGTCGACGATGCCGAGCCGTGGCTGCCGGCTGCGGCTGGTCCCGCCATTGCCTCCCAGGGTGAGGCGCCCCCGGGCAAACCGTTTCGCCCCGAAAGCGAACAGGCTGAGGAGCACGACCATGATCAGGAAGACGATCAGGTAGGAGAGCAAGGGCGAACCGTCCGTCCCGAGGATCGAGGAGAGCAAAGCGCGGTCTCTCAGATGAGGCGCACGCGGGGTACGCCGACGATGGGGAGCCTTCTAGCACGGCTGTGGCCGGCCTGCGCAGGGGACGTTTACATATCGTTAACAGCTTTGAGAGGCGTTGCGGATCAGCCGCGTGGGACCGGCGGACAGGGTTCGTCTTAACCAGGTTTTAACCATGCGCTAGGCAGATTGTGCCGGTCGAAACCCGGAAGGCCCGCCCGTGTCGGTCACCGATCTCCCCCTCGTCGCGATGTTGCGCAATCGGATGCAGTGGCAGCAGACGCGCCAGAAGGTCCTGGCGGAGAACGTCGCCAATGCCGATACGCCCGGCTTCCGGGCGCGCGAGCTCAAGGCGCCGCGCTTCCGTCCCGACGGCAGCCTCGCGGCCGCCGGCCTGCCGGGCGTCGGCATGGAGCGCACGAGCCTCGTGCACCTCGCCGGCACCGGCCAGGCCGCCCCGGCCGAGGAGCGGACCGGCACGCGCTTCGAGATGATGCCGAGCGGCAACGCGGTGAGCCTCGAGGACGAGATGCTGAAGGCCGCCGACAACCAGGGCGACTACCAGCTCGCCAGCCTGCTCTACCGCAAGAGCCTTCAGACCCTGCGCACCGCGGTCGGCAAGTAAGTGCACCTCATCCAGCTCCCGCCGTGCTGACGCTTCCGCAGCGAGCGACGACGGTGATCGGGAGTTGTGTGAGAGACACTCAGTCCTCCTGCGTTCACGATACCATCGCCGGTCTGTCACGACCGGCCGTCTCCCGTTTCCGTCGTCAGCCCGAGCCGAGGTGGGTTCCATGGATTTCAACAAGGCGATCGGCATCGCGGCCTCCGGGCTCAAGGTCCAGTCGGGCCGGATGCGGGTGATCTCCGAGAACATCGCCAATGCGGATTCGGCGCCGACCAGCGCCGCCGCCGAGCCCTACCGGCGCAAGATCCCGACCTTCACCAACCACGTCGACCGCGAGCTCGACGCTTCGGTGGTGGATCTCGGGCGCGTGCGTCGCGACCAGGGCCCGTTTCGCTCCAAGCAGGACCCGGGCAACCCCGCCGCCGACGCCAACGGCACGGTGCGGATGCCCAACGTCAACGTCCTCGTCGAGACCGTCGACATGCGCGAGGCCCAGCGCTCCTACGAGGCGAACCTCAACATGGTCACGCTCACCAACCGGATGGTGTCGCGCACCATCGACATCCTGAAGGCCTGACCATGACCAGCAACGCTTTCGCCGCCGGCGCCTACGCGGCAATCCAGAACATGGCCCGCACGCCCGCCTCCGGCGTCGCCGGCGCGGGGGAGGGCGGCTTCACCCAGCTCCTGTCCTCCGCCTTCGACGGGGTGGCGGAGGCCGGCAAGCGCGCCGACGAGCAGGCCCTTGCGGTCGCCGGCGGCAAGGCCAACGTCGTCGACGTGGTGACCGCGGTGGCCGAGAGCGAGACCGCACTCCAGACCCTGGTGGCGGTGCGCGACCGGGTGATCTCGGCCTACGAGGACATCATGCGGATGCAGATTTAAGGAATCGTCTCCGCCGATGACCGGCCTCGCCATTCTCGACGTCGCGCGCGACGGCATCGTCACCTTCCTGAAGGTCGCCGGCCCCCCGATGGTCGTCGCCCTGGTCGTCGGCCTGGCGGTGTCGCTGTTCCAGGCCCTGACCCAGATCCAGGAGCAGACCCTGATCTACGTGCCCAAGATCGTCGCGGTGCTCGCCGCGATGATGCTGATGCTGCCCTTCATGGGCGATGCCCTCGCCGGCTACATGACCCGGATCGCGGCACGGATCGCCACGGGGGGTTGAGCGGGAGAGGATTGTCGCGCGTCGTTGTCTCGCGACGGAACTGACACCCTCCGCGTCATCCCGGGGCCGCGCGAGCGGAGCCCGGGATCCAGAACCGCTGAAGGTTCAGGATGATGCGGAGCGCAGCCAGCTTTTTCCGGAACCACCGGCGGTTCTGGCTTCCGGGCTCCGCTCGCGCGGCCCCGGAATGACGCAGTGGCTAGCAATTCCGTCGAGCACGCTGAATAAGCCCCGGATCACCCGCTCCCCGGATCTCCCCGGACGTGAACCTCCTCCTGCCCGGCCTCGCCTCAGCCTACCTCCTCACCTTCGCGCGGGTCGGCACGCTGGTGATGCTGATGCCGGGCATCGGCGAGGCGATGGTCAGCCCGCGCCTGCGCCTCGCCTTCGCGGTGCTGCTCTCGCTCGTGCTGTTTCCGGTCGCCCGTCCGCTGCTGCCGGGGGGGGCGGGCCCTGAGCCCGGCGGCGCCGGTACGGTGCTGATCGGCGTGCTGATCGGTGAGATCGCGGTCGGGCTGGTGCTGGGCCTGAGCGTGCGGGCGGTGATCGCCGCGCTCCAGACCGCCGGCACCATCATCGCCCAGCAGCTCGGCCTCGCCTACGCCATGACGGTCGATCCCGCGCTCGGCAACCAGCAGGCGACGCTCGGCAGTTTTTTAAGCCTGCTCGGCCTCACCCTGGTGCTCGCCGCCGACCTGCACCACCTGGCGCTCGCCGGCATCCGCGATTCCTACGCCCTGATGCCGCCGGTCGGCATGCCGTCGACCGGCGACGCCGCCGCCTTCGCGGTGCAGGCGGTGACCCGCGGCTTCACCCTGGCGGTGCAGATCTCGGCGCCGTTCATCGCCTTCGGCATCCTGTTCAACCTCGGCCTCGGCGTGCTCTCGCGCCTGATGCCGCAGATGCAGGTGTTCTTCGTCGCCACCCCGGCCTCGATCCTGATCGGCATGCTGGTCTTCCTCGCCACGGTCGGGGTGATCATGGGGGTGTTCGTCGACGATCTCGGCCGCTTCCTGGCCGATCTCGGGAGGGCGTGAAGGGATGTCGGAGCAGGCCGACCAGGAAGACCGCACCGAAGACCCGACCCAGCGACGCCTCGACGACGCGATCAAGCGCGGCGACGTCGCCACCAGCCAGGAGGTCAACACCTTCCTGATGTTCGGCGCCTTCACGCTGGTGCTGATGATCGCCGCCGCGCCCCTCGCCCGCGGCCTCTTCGCCGACCTGCGCGGCCTCCTCGCCCACCTGCACGAGGTGCCGTCCGATCCCGCCGGCTACCTCGCCTTCGGCCGCCGGGCCCTCGTCGCCGGGCTCCTCGCCCTCGCGGTGCCGATGGGGGCCGTGGCGGCGGCGGGCCTCGTCGGCGGCCTGTTCCAGCATCCCCTGGTCTGGACCACCGAGACGCTTGCGCCGAAATGGTCCCGCGTCTCGCCGATGGCCGGCGCCAAGCGGCTGTTCGGCCCGGAGGCGTGGTTCCAGTTCGGCAAGGGCGTCGTCAAGATCCTGCTCGTCGGCGTCGCCGCCGGCCTCGTCCTGTGGGGGGACCGCGACCGGCTCGAAGCCCTGGCGCAGCTCGAACCGCCCGCGCTGCTCCGCGCCACCCTGGCGCTCTGCCTGCGGCTGATGGGCGCGGTGCTGGCTGCCTACGTCGTCGTCACCCTCGGCGACGCGCTCTACCAGCGCTACCGCTGGCGGGCGCGCCTGCGGATGTCGAAGCAGGAACTCAAGGAGGAGATGAAGGAGCAGGACGGTAACCCGGAGGTGAAGGGGCGCCTGCGCCAGATCCGCATGCAGCGGGTCAAGAAGCGCATGATGGCGGCGGTGCCGAGCGCGAGCGTGATCGTCACGAACCCGACCCACTACGCGGTGGCGCTGCGCTACGAGGCCGGGATGGCCGCGCCGGTCTGCGTCGCCAAGGGCGTCGACGCGCTGGCCCTGCGCATCCGCGAGGTGGCGCGCGAGCACGGCGTGCCGGTGGTCGAGAACCCGCCGCTGGCGCGCGCGCTCCACGCCACCGTCGAGATCGACGCCGCGGTGCCGCCCGAGCATTACCGCGCCGTGGCCGAGGTGATCGGCTACGTGCTGCGCCTGCGCCGGCGGCACTGAGCGTTGCGCTTGGGTCTAGAGCGCTTCACGATCGCGTTGCCATCGCGAAGCTTCTCCAGTCTCTGATTTTGCCGCATTTTCTGCGACGAACCGGTGTCCGCTTCGTCGGAGAATGCTCTGGGGCGGGAGTGTCGTGCGGAGCACTGACGCGGCCGATCCGGCCCCGGAACGAACCGGGTTCATTCCACGGAAACGCCGCGCCTGCTAGGGATCGGACGAGACCGGCCTCTACGGGCCGAAGGATTTGGGTCCGGCTTCGAGTCCGGCCCCTGGGGAGTGTCGAGGCGACATGCCGGAGTTGAGCTCATCCGCGGCGGAGGCCGCCCTCGACCGCTCCGAGCGGCCCGGCCGGGTCAGCCTGCTCCTGCTGCTCGCCGGCCTGCTGGTCGGCGCGGCGGTAGGCCTGAGCTTCGTCGCCAACGAGCAGGCGCAGCCGATCATCCTCGGCCTGCTCGCGCTGCTCGCCATGGCGGGCGTGTTCTGCCTGTTCGCCTTCGCCATCGGGGCGATCCAGCTCACCGGCCAGGGTACCCGCAACGACGTCACCAAGGCGGTGGTCGACGCCGCCCCCGACGGCATGATCGCCATGGAGGAAGGCGGCCGGCCGATCTACGCCAATGCCGCCTATCTGAAGCTCGCCGGCAGCGACACTTTCACCAACCTGCGCCCCGTCGAGCGGGTCTTCGTCGGCTCGCCGGAAGTGTCCGAGGCGGTCTACCGCCTGGCGCAGGCCGCGCGCGAGGGCCGCTCCCTGTCGGAGGAGATCCGCATGGCGCCCCCGCCGGGCGGGGCGGCGGAGCGCGACTTCGCGTGGTTCCGCATCGGCGTGCGGCCGCTGCCGCTGCCGCGCCGGCCGGTCTCCCTGTGGAGCGTCGCCGACATCACCCACGAGCGCGAGCGCCAGGAGAACGTCTTCCAGGAGCTCCAGCACGCGATCGACTACCTCGACCATGCGCCGGCGGGCTTCATGGCGGTCGATCCCAAGGGGTCGGTCGTCTACATGAACGCGACGCTCGCCGCCTGGCTCGGCCACGACCTGGCGCAGGTCGGCTCGGGCGGATTGCGCCTGTCCGAGATCCTGCCCGACGATCTCGGGCCGGTGCTGATCGGCGGCAACGGCCAGCCCGGCGAGGTCCGCACCGACCGCTTCGACCTGGATCTGCGCCGGCGCAACGGCCACCCGCTCTCGGCCCGGCTCTACCATCGCGTCGCCTACGGCCAGGACGGCCGGCCGGGCGATTCGCGCACCCTCGTGCTCAACCGCTCCGCCGGCGGGGAGACCGACGATCCCCAACAGGCGGCGGAGCTGCGCTTCGACCGCTTCTTCAACACCAGTCCGGTTGCGGTGGCGACGCTCGCCGCCGACGGACGGCTGGTCCGCGCCAACGCCTCCTTCGCCCGCCTGTTCGGCACCTTGCCGCGCACCGGCGACGGCAGCGAGCTGGGTCCGCCGGTGCGCGACTTCGTGGTCGAGCGCGACCGCCACGTGATCGAGGCCGCGGCTTTGGCCGCGGCGGAGGGGCGGGGCGACGTGCCGCCGGTCGAGGTCGGGGTCTCGGCGCCGGTCAACCGCTCGGCCCGGATCTGGCTCAGCCCCGCCGGCACCGCCGGCGGCGCGGAGGGCGCGGTGATCCTCTACGCCCTCGACACCACGGCCCAGCACCAGCTCCAGCAGCAGGTCAACCAGGCCCAGAAGATGGAGATGGTCGGCCAGCTCGCCGGCGGCATCGCGCACGACTTCAACAACGTGCTGCAGGCGATCATCGGCTATTCCGACCTCTTGCTGGCGAGCCACCGGCCGGCCGATCCGGCCTTCCAGGACATCATGCAGATCAAGCAGAACGCCAACCGGGCCGCGAGCCTGGTGCGGCAGCTGCTGGCCTTCTCGCGCCGCCAGACCCTGCGGCCGGAGGTGATCCATCTCGGCGAAGCGCTCTCCGACCTCACCCTGCTTCTGAAGCGCCTGCTCGGCGAGCGGGTCGAACTCGACCTGAAGCACGGCCGCGACCTCTGGCCGGTCAAGGCCGACGTCAACCAATTCGAGCAGGTGATCGTGAACCTCGCGGTCAATGCCCGCGACGCGATGCCCGACGGCGGGCGCCTGCTGATCCGTACCGCCAACATGGCCGCAGAAGCCGTGGGGTCCTTGCGCCTCAACGGCCTGCCGGGCGCCGACCACGTGCTGATCGAGGTCAGCGACACCGGCACCGGCATGACCCCAGAGGTGATGGAGAAGATCTTCGAGCCGTTCTTCACCACGAAGGAGGTCAACAAGGGCACGGGTCTCGGCCTCTCGACGGTGTTCGGCATCGTCAAGCAGTCCGGCGGCTACATCGACGTGCGCTCGACCGTCGGCCAGGGCACGGTCTTCGCCATCTACCTGCCGCGGCACGTGCCGGTGCCGGAGGCGGAAGCGCCCGAGGCGTTGCCCGAGACCGCCCCGCCCGCGCCCGGCGCTGCCCCGGCGGCCGCCGCGGCCGCGGCGGAAGCTCCCAAGGCGCCCGCCCGCGACCTCACCGGCGTCGGCACGATCCTGCTCGTCGAGGACGAGGACCCGGTCCGCGCCGTCAACGGCCGGGCGCTCACCGCGCGGGGCTACACCGTGCTCGAGGCGGCCTCCGGCCTCGAGGCCCTGCAGATCATGCAGGAGCGCGACGTGCCGGTCGACCTCGTCGTCTCCGACGTGGTGATGCCGGAGATGGACGGCCCGACCCTGCTGCGCGAATTGCGCAAGGCCCACCCGGCCCTGAAGGTGATCTTCGTCTCCGGCTACGCCGAGGACGCCTTCCGCAAGAACCTGCCCGACGGCGAGGAGTTCAACTTCCTGCCCAAGCCCTTCAGCCTCAAGCAGCTCGTCGAGACGGTGAAGACCACGATGGCGGGGTGAGGGCACGCGGATCGCATCCTTGTGGCCGCCGCCCACCGGGCTCACATTCATGTCTGTAACGAGGAGGCTGCCATGAAGAGCGCGATCAGCATGCGCGAACTCTAGGAGATGTCGGCCGGCGCCATCCAGGCGCTGCCGCATCCGGTTCCGATCAAGAACGGCACCGCGACGGTCGGCGTCCTGCTGCCGATCCACAGCGTGCCGCAGGAGTACATGCAACAGGTGTTGGCAGACATCAGGGCAGCTGCGGCCAAGCACTCGCCTGAGGAAGAGGCTGCCATCGATCGGCTGCTGTCCGAGCGTGGCGCAGAGTGACCGAGAAGTCGGATGTGGAGATCGCCCCGCGATGGCGTCCCTCCGACGTTCTGGTTATCGATACGAATATTATCCTGAGCGCCGTCCTGGGGCGCCGCTCCCTGCCAGCTTTCGAGGCGATCTCGCGCAAGCGCTCTATCGCGACCTCGGCACGCGTCGCCGAAGAAGCACGGCGCGTGTTGAGAGGAGGCCTATCGGATCTTCCATCTGACGCGCTGGCGCGCGAAGAGGCGATTCTGGGAGGCATCAATGTGATCGCAGCCCATGCTTATGCTGTCTTTCTCGATCGTGCTGCCCGCGTGCTCTCGGACGCCGTCGCCTCCCGCAACGGCTCGGCCAGCGACGCCCACGTCCTCGGCTGCGCCTGGCTCCTCGACGCCGACATCTGGAGCCACGACCGCGACTTCGCCGGGACCGGCTGGCCCTCCTGGTCGAACGCCAACCTGCTGCGGCCCTCGAGAGCACCTGATTCCCTGACGAATCCCCCAGCGATGTCCCCATCCGCCCTTGCCGACTGAGAACAAAACGAGTACATAAAACCCAGCCGCGCGATTGAGACTTGCCGCCCCTCCTGCCATAAGGACCCGCCGAGATGGCTCAGCCCCAGATGCGACTGGTGGAAAACCCGACCATGGACAAAGACAAGTCGAAGGCGATCGATGCCGCCCTCGCCCAGATCGAGCGCGCCTTCGGCAAGGGCTCGATCATGCGGCTCGGCAAGGGCGACAAGGTGCAGGAGGTCGAGGTCGTCTCGACCGGCTCCCTCGGCCTCGACATCGCGCTCGGCGTCGGCGGCCTGCCGCGCGGGCGCGTGATCGAGATCTACGGCCCGGAATCCTCCGGCAAGACCACGCTCGCCCTCCACACCATCGCCGAGGCCCAGAAGAAGGGCGGCGTCTGCGCCTTCGTGGATGCCGAGCACGCCCTCGATCCGGTCTATGCCCGCAAGCTCGGCGTCAACCTCGACGACCTCCTGATCTCGCAGCCCGATACCGGCGAGCAGGCCCTCGAGATCACCGACACCCTGGTGCGCTCCGGCGCCATCGACGTGCTGGTGGTCGATTCGGTGGCCGCGCTTACACCGCGGGCCGAGATCGAGGGCGAGATGGGCGACCAGCAGCCGGGCCTCCAGGCCCGCCTGATGAGCCAAGCCCTGCGCAAGCTCACCGGCTCGATCTCGCGCTCGAACTGCATGGTCATCTTCATCAACCAGATCCGGATGAAGATCGGCGTGATGTACGGCAGCCCCGAGACCACCACGGGCGGCAACGCCCTGAAGTTCTACGCCTCGGTGCGCCTCGACATCCGCCGCATCTCGACCCTCAAGGACCGTGATCAGCCGATCGGCAACAGCGTCCGGGTCAAGGTGGTCAAGAACAAGGTGGCGCCGCCGTTCAAGCAGGTCGAGTTCGACATCATGTTCGGCGAGGGCGTGTCGAAGGTCGGCGAGCTGATCGACCTCGGCGTCAAGGCCGGCATCGTCGAGAAGTCGGGCGCCTGGTTCTCCTATGACAGCCAGCGCCTCGGCCAGGGCCGCGAGAACTCGAAGGGCTTCCTGCGCGACAACCCCGACATCGCCAACAAGATCGAGGCCTCGATCCGGCAGAATTCGGGCCTCGTCGCCGACAAGATCCTCGAGAACGCGACGCCCACGGCCGACGACCTCGACGAGGGTTCGGCCTGATCCCTGCGGGTCCGGTCTGACGAGATCCGGGACCGCCGCGCGTCGAGCGCGGCGGTCCTTCTTCGTTACAGGGCGCCCGGCCCGGCCCAGCCGAACAGCCCGGCGAACACGAAGCCGATGCCGACGATCGCGACGCCCCAGACCGGCGTGCGGATCCACGGAATGCCGAAGCCGTAGATCGGCAGGTAGAGGAGCCGTGCCCAGAAGTAGAGCTCGGCGCCCCAGGCCACCGCGCCGCCCTGCCTCCCTGAGACCGACGCGGCCAGCACCAGGGCGGCGAAGAGCGGGAAGGTCTCGAAGAAGTTCTTCGACGCGCGCTGGAGCCGCGCCGCGGCCCCGGTGACCTCGCCCTCGCTCTCGCGGTTGCCCGCCGCCCAGGTCAGCCCGCCGCGCTGGCCGAGGCCGGCGGCGGAGGCCGCCACGATGTGGACGAAGCCGAGGGCGGCCGAGAAGGCGAGGAGGCGGATTTCATCGGTCATGAGGTACGGGTCCTGCCGGGCGGGCCGGCGGCCGCGCTTGCGTCAGGCTCAGATAGCGGCCCGAGCCCGCCTCGACACGGGGGGAGCGCGTGACTAAAGACACGCGGATGCATCCGCGGGCCGCCCGCGATGCGCCGATGTCCTGAGCCCGCCCGGCCCGCCTTCCGCAGAGACGATTCTTCCCATGAGTGGCGTCAACGAGATCCGGTCCACCTTCCTGGACTACTTCGCCAAGCACGGCCACGAAGCGGTGCCGTCCTCGCCGCTGGTGCCGCGCAACGATCCGACGTTGATGTTCACCAACGCCGGCATGGTGCAGTTCAAGAACGTCTTCACCGGCGTCGAGAAGCGGCCCTACCAGCGCGCCGTCACGGCCCAGAAATGCGTGCGCGCCGGCGGCAAGCACAACGACCTCGACAATGTCGGGTACACCGCGCGCCACCATACCTTCTTCGAGATGCTGGGCAATTTCTCGTTCGGCGACTATTTCAAGCCGCTGGCGATCGAGCTCGCCTGGAATCTTGTCACCAAGGAATTCGGGCTCTCGCCCGAGAAGCTCCTGGTCACGGTCTATGCCGACGACGAGGACGCCGCCACCCTGTGGCGCAAGATCGCCGGCTTCTCCGACGATCGCATCATCCGCATCGGCACCTCCGACAATTTCTGGCAGATGGGCGATACCGGCCCCTGCGGGCCGTGCTCGGAGATCTTCATCGACCAGGGCCCGGAGCTGTGGGGCGGCCCGCCCGGCAGCCCGGAGGAGGACGGCGACCGCTTCCTCGAATTCTGGAACCTCGTGTTCATGCAGTACGAGCAGATCGAGCCGGGCAACCGGGTCGACCTGCCGCGGCCCTCGATCGATACCGGCATGGGCCTCGAGCGCATGGCGGCGATCCTCCAGGGCGTGAAGAGCAACTACGACACCGACCTGTTCCGCAGCCTGATCGACGCCGTGGCCCATCAGGTCGGGCGGGCGCCCGAGGGCAAGGCGACTGCCTCCTACCGGGTCATCGCCGACCACCTGCGCGCCTCGTCCTTCCTCGTCGCCGACGGGGTGCTGCCGAGCAACGAGGGGCGCGGCTACGTGCTGCGCCGGATCATGCGCCGCGCCATGCGCCACGCCCAGCTCCTCGGCTCCCGCGACCCGATGATGTACCGTCTGGTGCCGACGCTGGTGCGCGAGATGGGCCAGGCCTACCCGGAGCTCGCGCGGGCCGAGAGCCTGATCGCCGAGACCCTGCGCCTGGAGGAGACGCGGTTCCGCCGCACGCTGGAGCGCGGCCTGTCGATCCTCGACGCCGAGACCCGCGACCTCTCGGAGGGGCAGAGCCTGTCGGGCGAGACCGCCTTCACCCTCTACGACACCTACGGCTTCCCCCTCGACCTGACCCAGGACGCGCTGAAGTCCCGCGGCATCACGGTCGACACCGACGGCTTCTCGGCCGCGATGGGGCGCCAGCGGGCCGCCGCCCGCGCGGCCTGGTCGGGTTCGGGCGAGGCCGCCACCGAGACCCTGTGGTACGCGTTGCGCGAGCGCACCGGCGCCACCGAGTTCCTCGGCTACGACACGGAGGAAGCCGAGGCCGTCGTCACCGCGCTGGTGCGCGGCGGCGCCGAGGTCGAGGGGATCGCGGCCGGTGAGGAGGGTCTCCTCGTCGTCACCCAGACGCCGTTCTACGGCGAGTCCGGCGGTCAGGTCGGCGATACCGGCACGATCACCGGCCAATCCTCCAATGGTTCTGGTCTCAAGGCCCGCGTCACCGCGACCGAGAGGAAGCTCGGCGACCTGTTCGTCCACCACGTCGCGGTCGAGGAAGGCTCCCTGAGCCTCGGCCAGGCGGTCGAGCTGAAGGTGGATCACGCCCGCCGCTCGGCGATCCGCGCCAACCACTCCGCCACGCACCTCCTGCACGAGGCCCTGCGCCAGGTGCTCGGCGACCACGTCGCCCAGAAGGGCTCGCTCGTCGCCCCCGAGCGCCTGCGCTTCGACATCAGCCATCCGAAGCCGATCGAGGCCGACGAACTGACGAAGGTCGAGGAGATCGCCAACCGCGTGCTGCTCCAAAACGAGCCGGTAGTGACGAAGCTGATGGCGGTCGACGACGCCATCGCGTCGGGCGCCCGCGCGCTGTTCGGCGAGAAGTACGGCGAGGAGGTGCGCGTCGTCTCGATGGGGCGCGATCATGCCCCCGACGGCCGGGCCAAGACCTTCTCGATCGAATTGTGCGGTGGCACCCATGTCGGGCGCACCGGCGATATCGGTGTCGTGACGATCCTCGCCGAGAGCGCCGTCGGCGCCGGGGTGCGCCGGATCGAGGCGATGACCGGAGATGCCGCCCGCCGCCACCTCGCCGGCGAGAGCCGCCAGCTCGCGGCGCTGGCGGGCCTGCTCAAGGTGTCGGTCGCCGAGGCGCCCGAGCGCCTGGCGGCCCTCCTCGACGAGCGCCGCCGGATGGAGCGCGAACTCTCCGACGCGCGCCGCAAGCTCGCCATGGGCGGGGGCGGCAGCGGGGGCGAGGACGCCGTGCAGGACGTCGCCGGCACCAAGCTGATGGCACGCGTCGTGCAGGGGGTCGAGATGCGCGACCTCAAGAGCCTGGCCGACGAGGGCAAGAAGCGGCTCGGCTCCGGAATCGT
The DNA here is from genome assembly GCF_040593685.1 of Methylobacterium sp. EM32. Classification (NCBI taxonomy): domain Bacteria; kingdom Pseudomonadati; phylum Pseudomonadota; class Alphaproteobacteria; order Hyphomicrobiales; family Methylobacteriaceae; genus Methylobacterium; species Methylobacterium sp. EM32. The sequence goes on from NZ_JBEXZS010000178.1 coordinate 12,890, forward strand.
GGCGATCGTCGGCGTGGCGCCGGACGGCAAGGCCGGCCTCGTGGTCGGCGTGACCGAAGACCTGACCGGCCGGTTCGACGCCGTCGCCCTGGTGCGGGCGGGATCGGAGCGGCTCGGCGGCAAGGGCGGCGGCGGGCGCCGCGACATGGCCCAGGCCGGCGGCCCCGACGGTGCGGCGGCCGAGGCCGCCCTGGAGGCGATCACGGCGGCCCTCGCGGCCGCCTGAGGTGAATAGACGCCGCGCGGGTGGTCGGTGGCTGACATTGAAGCGTCACGCATGATGCTTTAATGCTACAGGCGGGACCTGCGCGGCACGGATGACGCAGGCGCGGCCCGGTGGTATCGCCCGGCCGCGGCCATATTCTACCGTTGAACGAGCGGCTTGCCCTCGCCATCGCAAATATTGCCGCGATGATCCCGCAATGACGCTCCACCGAGAGCCGTCCCTGCGCGCGACGCGCCGGCCGGGGTGCAATGCCGGCTCTTGGGGATGGTCTCGCCCGGCGGTAGCCGAGGGCCCACCGACCTTGCTCATCTCGCACCGGCGAAGTAGAGGCTGCGGAACTACGCTCCTGGCAGGGCCGGCCGACGCGGTTGTGCCATCATTGCGGGGCATGAGCCCCGGCACTCGTCAGGCCGCGCGATTTCGGAAGGTGGGCAGGAATGCAGGTCATCGATCAGGCGATCCCGGCGGTGAAGCTCGTGATCCCGAAGCGGCACGGCGATGCGCGCGGCTGGTTCTCGGAGACCTACCGCGCCGACATCCTGGCCGCGCACGGCGTCGAGGACCACTTCATCCAGGACAACCAGTCCTTCTCGGCGCAACAGGGCACCGTCCGCGGCCTGCATTTCCAGCGCCACCCCTTCGCCCAGGCCAAGCTGATCCGGGCGCTCTCGGGCGCGATCCTCGACGTCGTGGTCGACCTGCGCAGGGACCAGCCGACCTACGGCCAGCACGTCGCCGCCCGCCTCGACGCCGAGAACGGCCACCAGCTCTACGTGCCGATCGGCTTCGGCCACGGCTTCTGCACCCTCGAGCCGGACACGATGGTGGCCTACAAGGTCGCCGGCGGCGTCTACAGCCCGGAGCATGACGGCTGCCTGCTCTGGAACGACCCCGATCTCGGCATCGACTGGCCGGTGAGCGAGGCCGAGGCCCAGCTCTCGGCCAAGGACAAGGCCGCGCCCCGCTTCGCCGAGCTGCCGCCGCTGTTCTGAGGCCCTGCCGTTCCGGCGGCGATCGGTTACAATCAGAAGGCGAGCCGGCCCGCCTCGTTTCCCCGCGCCCGGCTCACGCGACGCGGCTTTCCAGGAGATCACCCACCCCATGCGCATCCTCGTCACGGGCGGCTGCGGCTTCATCGGCTCGGCCCTGGTCCTGCACCTCGTCCAAGACCTCGGCCACGAGGTCCTTACCCTCGACGCGCTGACCTACGCGGCGAACCCGATCTCGCTGATGCCGCTCAAGGGCGACAACCGGCACCGCTTCGCCGAAGCCGATATCTGCGACCACGAGAGGGTCTCGAGCCTCTTCGAGGAGTTCCGCCCGCAGGCGGTGATGCATCTCGCCGCCGAGAGCCACGTCGACCGCTCGATCACCGGGCCGGGCGCCTTCATCCGCACCAACGTGGTCGGCACCCAGGTGATGCTGGAGGCGGCCCGCGCCTACTACAACGGGCTGTCCGGCGCGGAGCGCGACGCCTTCCGCTTCCTCCACGTCTCGACCGACGAGGTCTACGGCTCGCTGCCCCCGGGCGGCTTCTTCACCGAGGACAGCCGCTACGACCCGCGCTCGCCCTACTCGGCCTCGAAGGCGGCCTCCGACCATCTGGCACGGGCCTGGCACGAGACCTACGGCCTGCCAGTGCTGGTGACCAACTGCTCGAACAATTACGGACCGCGGCACTTCCCCGAGAAGCTGATTCCGCTGATGATCCTCAACGCGCTGGAGGGCAAGAACCTTCCGGTCTACGGCGACGGCCAGAACGAGCGCGACTGGATCCACGTCGAGGACCACGCCCGCGGCCTCGTCGCGGTGCTGGGGAAGGGGCGGATCGGCGAGACCTACCTGCTCGGCGGCCGCTCGGTGCGCAACAACCTCGATGTGGTCAAGACGCTGTGCGCGATCTTCGATCGCCTCCGTCCCGAGGCCGGCCCGCACGAGCGCCTGATCCAGTTCGTCACCGACCGTCCCGGCCACGACCGGCGCTACGCCATCGACCCGAGCAAGGCGGAGGCCGAGGTCGGCTACAAGCCCTCCCGCACCTTCGAGCAGGCGCTCGAGGACACCGTGCGCTGGTACCTCGACAACGAGTCCTGGTGGCGCCCGATCCGCGAGGGCCGCTATTCCGGCGAGCGCCTCGGCCTCTCGGCGGAGTGAAGCCATGACGCGAGAGATGACGCGGGAGATTCTCGTCCTCGGCGGCGGCGGCCAGGTCGGCACCGAATTGCAGCGGCAATCCTTCGGGGCGGACGTGGCGATCCACGCCCCGACCCGGGACGCCCTCGACATCACCGACGAGGCCGCGGTCGCCCGCGCCGTCGCCGAGCGGCCATGGGCCGCGGTGATCAACACCGCCGCCTACACGGCGGTCGACAAGGCTGAGAGCGACGTCGCGGCGGCCTGGCGGCTCAACGCGCTCGCCCCCGCCTATCTGGCGGCGGAGACGGCGAAGGCCGGCATCTCCCTCGTCCACGTCTCGACCGATTACGTGTTCGACGGATCAGGCACCGGCGCCTATGCCGCGGACGCCCCCGTGAACCCGGTGAGCGTCTACGGCGCCAGCAAGGCCGCCGGCGAGATGGCGGTGCGCACCGGCAACCCGCGCCACGCGGTGGTGCGCACGGCCTGGGTGGTGAGCCCGCACCGGGCGAACTTCGTCAAGACGATGCTGCGGCTTTCGGCCGAGCGCGACAAGCTGACGGTGGTCGACGACCAGCGCGGCTGCCCGACCTCGGCCGGCGACCTCGCGGCCGCGCTCGCGGCCATCGCGCTGCGCTTCGCCGCGGATGGGGATGCCCCCGCCGGCACCTATCACTGCGTCAATGCCGGGGCGACGACCTGGTACGACTTCGCCCGCGCCATCATGGCGGGCGCAGGCTCGCGCGGCGCCCGCGCGGTGCCGGTCGAGCCGATCCCCAGCACGGCGTTCAAGACCCCGGTTACCCGGCCGGCCAATTCCGAGCTCTCGACGGAGACGCTGACCGCCGCCTTCGGCCTCACGCCCCGCCCGTGGCAGGCGGCCCTCGACGACATCCTGGACCAGCTGATCGGTCCTGCTACGAAACAAGCCTAAAGCATTATCCGATCGCGTCGCGATCGGATAATTCTCAAAGTCTTCAACTTTGACGCATTTTCTATGACGAACCGGTGTTCATTTCGTCGGAAAATGCTCTAGAGGAGTATTTCACCATGAAGGGCATCGTGCTCGCCGGCGGATCCGGCACGCGGCTGCACCCGGCGACGCTGGCGATCAACAAGCAGCTGCTGCCGGTCTACGACAAGCCGATGATCTACTATCCGGTCTCGGTGCTGATGCTCGCTGGGATCCGCGACATCCTGCTGATCTCGTCGCCGGAGCATATCGACAACTACAAGCGCCTGTTCGGCACCGGCGAACAGTTCGGGATCAGCATCTCCTACGCGCTGCAGCCGAAGCCCGAGGGCCTGGCCCAGGCCTTCATCATCGGCCGCGAATTCGTCGGCGACGATTCGGTCGCGCTGGTGCTCGGCGACAACCTGTTCTTCGGCGCCGGCATGCGCCAGCTCCTGGCCAAGGCCAAGGCGCGCGAGACCGGCGCGACGGTGTTCGCCTACCACGTCGACCAGCCGGAGGCCTACGGCGTCGTCACCCTCGACAAGCAGGGCCGGGCTACCAAGCTCGTCGAGAAGCCGAAGAACCCGGAATCGCCCTGGGCGGTGACCGGCCTCTACTTCTACGACAATCAGGTGCTCGACATCGCGGCAGCGGTGAAGCCGTCGCCCCGCGGCGAACTCGAGATCACCGACGTCAACCAGGCCTATCTCGACCGCGGCCAGCTCCACGTCGAGTGCATGTCCCGCGGCTATGCCTGGCTCGACACCGGGACCCACGACAACCTGCTCGAAGCGGGCGAGTTCGTCCGCGTCATCCAGCACCGCCAGGGCATGCAGGTCGCCTGCCTGGAGGAGATCGCCTACCTCCAGGGCTTCATCACCCGCGAGCAGGTGGTGGCTCGCGGCCAGCTCTTCGCCAAGACCAATTACGGCCAGAGCCTGCTGCGCCTCGCCCGCGAGGAGGAGCCGGGCCAGGGGCTCTCCTGATCCGGAACGGCGATCGCCGGATCGAGGGCCGCGCCACCCCCGTGAGGGGAGGGCGCGGCCTTGTCCGTTCCGGCCGGCGCCCGTTCGGCCAAGACCTGCGCGAGACCTGTGCCTCGCCCGAAAAGACCGTGTTTTCGCGGCGCCCCGGCGCGTGCTAAGGCCGCTTCACGGCCAAGTCTGCCACGGCCAAGTCTGACAGGGCAGGGTCCGATGCGGGGCAGGTCCCCAAGTCGGCAGCCTCTCCGGCGGGCGCGCGACTCTTCTTCAGGAATGGGCGACAGCATGAAGGACATCCTCGATCGGCTCGACCAGCGGCGCGCGCAGGCGCGGGTCGGCGGCGGCGAGAGCCGGGTCGCGGCGCAGCACAAGCGCGGCAAGCTCACCGCGCGCGAGCGCATCGAGCTCCTCCTCGACTCCGGGTCGTTCGAGGAATTCGACATGTTCGTCCAGCACCGCTCGATCGATTTCGGGATGGAGAAGCAGAAGATCCCGGGCGACGGCGTCATCACCGGCTGGGGCACCATCAACGGCCGCGCCGTCTTCGTCTTCTCCAAGGACTTCACGGTCTTCGGCGGCTCGCTCTCCGAGGCGCACGCCCAGAAGATCATCAAGGTCCAAGACATGGCGCTCAAGATGCGCGCCCCGATCATCGGCCTGTTCGATGCCGGCGGCGCCCGCATCCAGGAGGGCGTCGCGGCGCTCGGCGGCTACGGCGAGGTGTTCAAGCGCAACGTCACGGCGTCGGGCGTGATCCCGCAGATCTCGGTGATCATGGGGCCGTGCGCCGGCGGCGACGTCTACTCGCCGGCGATGACCGACTTCATCTTCATGGTGCGCGACACGAGCTACATGTTCGTGACCGGCCCGGACGTGGTCAAGACCGTGACCAACGAGGTGGTGACGGCGGAAGAGCTCGGCGGCGCCAAGGTCCACACCTCGAAGTCGTCGATCGCCGACGGCTCCTACGAGAACGACGTCGAGGCGCTGCTGCAGATCCGGCGCCTGATGGACTTCCTGCCGGCGAACAACCAGGCCGGCGTGCCGGAGCTCGAGAGCTTCGACGACCCGTCCCGCCTCGACCGCAGCCTCGACACCCTGATCCCCGACAACCCGAACAAGCCCTACGACATGGGCGAGCTGATTCGGCGGGTGGTCGACGAGGGCGACTTCTTCGAGATCCAGTCGGCCTACGCCCGCAACATCATCACGGGCTTCGGCCGCATCGAGGGGCGCACCGTCGGCTTCGTCGCCAACCAGCCGATGGTGCTGGCGGGCGTGCTCGACTCGGACGCCTCGCGCAAGGCCGCCCGCTTCGTGCGCTTCTGCGACGCGTTCTCGATCCCGATCGTCACCTTCGTCGACGTGCCGGGCTTCCTGCCGGGCACCGCGCAGGAATACGGCGGCCTGATCAAGCACGGCGCGAAGCTCCTCTTCGCCTACAGCCAGGCGACGGTGCCGCTCGTCACCGTCATCACCCGCAAGGCCTTCGGCGGCGCCTACGACGTGATGGCGTCGAAGCATGTCGGCGGCGACGTGAACTACGCCTGGCCGACGGCGCAGATCGCCGTGATGGGCGCCAAGGGCGCGGTCGAGATCATCTTCCGCCAGGACCTCGGCGACCCGGACAAGATCGCGGCGCGTACCGCCGAGTACGAGGAGCGCTTCATGTCGCCCTTCGTGGCCGCCGAGCGCGGCTATATCGACGAGGTGATCATGCCGCATTCGACCCGGCGGCGCGTCGCCCGGGCGCTCGCCATGCTCCGCACCAAGGAGAGCGAGCAGCCCTGGAAGAAGCACGACAACATCCCGTTGTAGCAAAAAGAAGGGCGGCGGAGCCCGGCTCCGCCGCCCTCGTCCCGTCCGCGGTTTCCGGCCTTGCGTCAGCCGGCCTTCAGGAACTTCTCGACACTGCCCGTGAGGCCGCCGGAATGACCGGCGAGGGTCTCCGACACCGTCCGGACGCTCTCGGCGATCCGCCCGGTGGCACTCGCGGCGTTCGAGACCGCCACGATGTTGGTCGAGACCTCCTGCGTCGTGGCCGCCTGCTGCTCGACGGCGCTGGCGATGGCGAGCGTCAGCCGCGACAGCTCCGCCACCGCGTTGGTGATGGTGGCGATCGCCGCCACCGCCTCGCTCGTCGCCCCTTGGATGTCACCGATTCGCTGGGTGATCTCGCCGGTCGCCTTGGCAGTCTGGCCGGCGAGTTCCTTGACCTCCGCCGCAACGACCGCGAAGCCCCGCCCCGCCGCGCCGGCGCGGGCCGCCTCGATCGTGGCGTTGAGCGCCAGCAGGTTGGTCTGGTCGGCGATGGTCGAGATCATGCCGACCACCGAATCGACCTCGCGCGCCTTGTTCGAGAGGGTGCGCACCGTGGCGTCGGTCGCCTCGGCCTGGGCGGCGATCTGCTGGGCGCGCTCGGAGACGCGTCCGACCTGGTTCGAGATCTCCTGGATCGAGGCGGTCATCTCCTCAGAGCCGGCCGCCACCGTGGCGGCGCGCTCGCGGGCCTCATCGGCCGAGTGGCCGAGGCCGGCGGCGGAGCGCTGCATCTCCTCGACCGCCGCGCCCATGGCGTTCACCACCTGCGACACGTCGGAGGCCATGTTCACCTGCGCGGTGACCACCGCCCAGGTCAGCATCGGCCCGAGATAGGTGCCGTCCGGCCCCATGATCGCCGAGACCTGGAGGTCGAGCGTCTCCGGCCCGAGCTTGATCTTGGTCCGGTGCGGCAGCCGGCTCGCATCCTTCAGCATCCGGCGCTGGTGCGAGGGGTCCTTGTGGAACACGTCTATCGAGGTGCCGACCATCAGGTCGGTCGAGACCGGCAGGTACTGCCCCAGCGGGCCGAGCGTCCGGCGCGAGGCGTCGTTCATGTAGTCGATGCGGAACTCGTTGTGCGGGTCGGCGGTCATCACCGCGACCGGCATGCCCTCGATCATCGTCAGGAGACGGCTGATCTCGTTCTTCTTCCTGGTGATGTCGGCGGCGAGCTTGACCACTTTGATCGGCTTGCCGGAGGCGTCGAGGATCGGGTTGTAGGTCGCCTCGAGCCAGATGCGCTTGCGGTTCTTGCCGAAGCGCAGGAACTCGTCGGCGAAGAACTGACCCCCGCGCAGCTTCGCCCAGAATTCGGCGTAGTCCGGCGCGGCAGCCTCCTGCGGATCGACGAACATCCGGTGATGCTGGCCGACGATCTCGTCGAGCCGATAGTCGAGCAGGTTGAGGAAATTGGCGTTGGCCTTGATGACCGTGCCGTCGAGATCGAACTCGATGATGGCCAGAGACTTGTCGAATGCGGCCAACGTCGCGTCGGACACCGTCTCACGTTGCTTCCGGAACATACCGCACTCTTACCTGGGATCAAAAATCATCCAAAACCTGGACCGGAAGGCTTAAATTAGCCTTAAAAGGACAATTTTGGATATATTCCTAGTGGCGTGTACGACGATGGCGCGGATGTCGGGCGGCGAGCGCAACACCCGGATGTTCCAGGAAAAAGTTCCGATTTCGCATTGCAGCGGTACTGCGGCAGGGGCGGTGGCGCGGCGATCCGCCGGCCGCGGTTAACCGTAACGTCGCGCGGCCGCGGGCAGCGTGGCGGCGTCCGCACCCGCCGCGAACGAAGCCCGTCCGGGCCGAAAGGCCTGCGGGCCGCCGGCAAAGACCGACCTCGCCGGGAAGGGGAGGCCGGACGGGCCTAAGGATCGTCTCCCGCGGCTCGTCCGGTTCGCCGGGCGGCTCAGACCGCCGTCAGGCCCTGCTCACGAATCCAGGCCTGAGTGCGGTCGAGGGCGGTGCCGAGCCGGTCGAACAGCGTGTCGATCTCGTCCGGGCGGATCACCAGGGGTGGGCAGACCGCGACGCGGTCGCCGGTGAGGAAGCGGACGATCAGGCCTTCCTCCTGCGCGAAGGCGACGCAGCGGGCGGCGACGCCGGCCTTCGGATCGTACTGGCGCTTCGTCGCCTTGTCGGCGACGATCTCGAGGCCGCCGATCAGGCCGAGGCCCTTGGCCTCGCCGACGAGCGGGTGCTCCTCCAGGGCCGACAGGCGGCGCTGGAAGTGCGGCGCCTTCTCGGCCGCGCCCTCGATGATCTTGTCGCGCCGGTAGATCTCGATGGTCTTCAACGCCACCGCGCTCGCCACCGGATGACCCGAATAGGTGGTGCCGTGGCCGAAGGTGCCGATCTTGCGGCTCTGGTCCTGCATCGCCTGGTACAGCGTCTCGTCGACGGTGACGCCGCCGAGCGGCATGTAGGCCGAGGTGAGCGCCTTGGCGAAGGACAGGCTGTGGGGCTTCATGCCCATGGCCTCGGAGCCAAACCAGGTGCCGAGCCGGCCGAAGCCACAGATCACCTCGTCGGCGATCAGGCGCACGTCGTAGCGGGCGAGCACCGGCTCGATGGCGGCGAAATAGCCCTTCGGCGGCACGATGGCGCCGCCGGCGCCCATCACCGGCTCGGCGATGAAGGCCGCCACGGTCTCCGGCCCCTCGCGCAGGATCATCTCCTCGAGTTCGCTCGCCAAGCGCGCCGAATAGGCCTCCTCGCTCTCGCCGGCTTCGGCCCCACGGTAGTGGTGCGGGCAGGCGGCGTGCAGGAAGCCCGGCAGCGGCAGGTCCCAGTCGGCGTGGTTGGCGGTCAGCCCGGTGAGCGAGGCCGACGCCACCGTGACGCCGTGATAGCCCTTGTGCCGGCCGATGATCTTCTTCTTCTGCGGCCGGCCGAGCGCGTTGTTGAGGTACCAGGTCAGCTTGACCTGGGTGTCGTTGGCCTCCGAGCCCGAGGAGGTGAAGAACACCTTCGAGACCGGGATCGGCGCCAGTTCCTTCAGGGTCTCGGCGAGCTCGATCGCGGGGTCGTGGCTGCGGCCGGAGAAGAGATGGGTGAAGGGCAGGCGCGACATCTGCTCGCGGGCGGCCTCAACCAGCTCCTCGTTGGAATAGCCGAGCGCGGTGCACCACAGGCCCGCCATGCCCTCGAGATAGGGCCGCCCGTCGGTGTCGTAGACCCAGACGCCGTGGCCGCGCTCCAGCACCAGCGGCCCGGTCTGCCGGAAGGCCGCGAGGTTGGTGTAGGGGTGAATCAGGGTTTCGACGTCGCGGGTGGCGAGGTTCGAGAGCATCGTCTCTGTCACTTTCCTTGTCGCGAGGAAGCGCCGGACTGTCCCGGCGCCGCCTCAGATCCGGGCTCGGACCGAGCCCTGTCGCGGCGGAGCAGAATTCGCTTGCGCCGTCACACTAGCGGCGCGATGCCGACGCACAACCCGGGCCGCTCTCGCGGGCCGCCCGCACAATCCTGGTCAGACCGACGCGCATGCTCGACCCCGCCCAAATCGTCTCGACGCCCGCGCCCGGCCGGGCCTGCGGCGCCTGTACCCTGTGCTGCAAGGTCTACGACGTGCCGGCGGTGGAGAGCGTGGCCGGGGAATGGTGCCGCCACGCCAAGCCCGGCCGCGGCTGCGGCATCCACGAGACCCGGCCCGGCCATTGCCGCGCCTTCTTCTGCCTCTGGATGACCGAGGGCTGGCTCGGCCCGGAATGGAAGCCCGACAAGGCCAAGATGGTGCTGAGCGTCGATCCGACGACGCGCTTCCTGCACGTCCAGGTCGATCCGAACCAGCCGACTGTCTGGCGGAGGGAGCCCTATTACGGCCAGCTCAAGCGCTGGGCGGCCGCCTCCCTGGCGCAGGGCCGGCACGTGCTGGTCTTCGTCAATTACAGCGCCACCGTGGTGCTGCCGGACCGGGACGAGCCGCTCGGCGTCTTCCTGCCCGGCGACCGGCTGTTTTCCCGCGAGCGGATGACGCCGAACGGCGTCGTCATCGAGGTGGAGAAGCGGACGGTGGTGTGAGGCGCCCCGGACGCAGGGTCAGCCCCCGTCGGCCCGGGCGGTGTCGCGCCAGGCCAGCACCACCCGCTCCAGTTCGGCGACGTCGCCGGGGGGCAGGCGGCCCAGCGTGCGGGCGACGTAGGCTTGCTGGGCCGCGATGCCGGTGCGGGCGAGCGCCAGCCCGGCCTCGGTCAGGTGCAGGGCGTGAGAGCGCCGGTCGCCGGGGATCGGGCGGCGCTCGACCAAGCCGGCCTCGACCAGCCGGTCGATCAGCCCCGAGACGTTGCCCTTCGTCACGTAGAGCCGCTCGGCCAGGTCCTGCTGCGTCAGGCCTTCGCGCTCGGACAGGGTCGAGAGCACGTCGAATTGCGGGATCGACAGCCCGACGGCCTTGAGCTCGGCCGCCACCGCGGCCGAGACGCGCCGGTGCAGGCGGATGAAGCGGAACCAGACCCGCAGCGGGTCGGCCTCGGCCGGGGCGTCTGCCCCAGCCGCTCGGTGGGGGCGCGAGGATGCGGTCATCGAGATAGTTTACATCAGAACCATCCCGGCGCCAGAACCCTCCCGTCCTTCAGGCCGGCCGATCCCCGCCCGGATGCTCCCCGAGCCACGGTTTCAGTCCAAGGTCGTATCCTGCCCCGGAGCCGCCGCTCTCCGGCCCGCTCTAGCCGCCCCCGCACCGCTGCCATAAGCTAACGGCCGCAAGACCGCGGGCGGACAAGCCCCGGCGACGAGGGCCGCGACGACGAGCGCGGCTCCCCTGAGGAAGCCCACGGGAAGGACGACACGCCATGCTCGGCCTGATGCAGGACTGGCCCCTGCTGATCCACCGCATCATCGATTACGCCGCGATCCAGCACGGCGCCCGCCCGGTGATCACGCGCTCGGTCGAGGGACCGATGCACACGACCACCTATGCCGAAATCCGCCAGCGCTCCCTGCGCCTGTCGAAGCGGCTCGCCGCCGACGGCATCCGCCTCGGCGACCGGATCGCGACGCTCGCCTGGAACACCTGGCGCCACCTGGAGGCCTGGTACGGCATCACCGGCATCGGGGCGATCTACCACACGGTCAACCCGCGGCTGTTCGAGGACCAGATCGCCTACATCATCAACCACGCCGAGGACCGGATCCTCCTCCTCGACCTGACCTTCCTGCCGCTGGTCGAGCGGCTGGCGGACAAGCTGCCGACGGTCGAGCGCTTCGTGATCCTCACCGACGGCGCCCACATGCCGCAGACGAGCTTGCGCAACGCCGTCGCCTACGAGGACTGGCTGGCAGAGGCCGACGACGACTTCGCCTGGGCCACCTTCGAGGAGAACACGGCCGCCGGCCTGTGCTACACCTCGGGCACCACCGGCCTGCCGAAGGGCGTGCTCTACTCGCACCGCTCGAACGTGCTGCTCGGGCTGATGGTCAACAACCCCGCCTTCATCGCGCTGAAGCCCACCGACATGGCGATGCCGGTGGTGCCGATGTTCCACGCCAATGCCTGGGGCTTCGCCTTCGCGGCGCCGATGTCCGGCGCCGGGCTCGTCATGCCGGGGGCGAAGCTCGACGGCGCCTCGGTGCTCGACATCCTCGAGACCACCGGCGTCACCGTGACGGCGGCGGTGCCCACCGTCTGGCTCGGCCTCTTGCAGCACCTCGATGCCACGGGCCAGCGCCTGACCCATCTCAAGCGCGTGGTGATCGGCGGCTCGGCCTGCCCGCGGGCGATGACCGAGCGCTTCGAGCGCGATTACGGCGTCACCGTCGACCATGCCTGGGGCATGACCGAGATGAGCCCGATCGGCTCCTACTGCTCGCTCAAGCCGGAGGTGTCCCACCTTGAGGGCGAGGAGCGCCTCGACCTCAAGATGAAGCAGGGCTACGCCCCGTTCGGCGTCGACTTCCGGCTCACCGACGACGACGGCCGCGACCTGCCCTGGGACGGCACCACCTTCGGGCGGCTCAAGGTCGCAGGCTTCGCGGTGGCGAAGGCCTATTTCCGCTCGGACGAGCTGATCCTCGACGATCGCGGCTTCTTCGATACCGGCGACGTCGCCACCATCGATCCGAACGGCTACATGGCGATCACCGATCGCTCGAAGGACGTGATCAAGTCCGGCGGCGAGTGGATCTCCTCGATCGACCTCGAGAACCTGGCGGTCGGCCATCCGGACGTGGCGGAGGCGGCGGTGATCGGCGTGCAGCACCCGAAATGGGACGAGCGCCCGCTGCTGATCGTGGTGCCCAAGGAGGGCCGCACCCCCGACAAGGCCGACATCCTAGCCTTCATGGCGCCGCGCATCGCCAAGTGGTGGATGCCCGACGACGTGGTGGTGGTGGAGGCGATCCCCCATACCGCCACCGGCAAGATCCAGAAGACGGCGCTCCGGGACCAGTTCCGCGACTACCGGCTGCCCGGGGGGGCGTGAGCATCGGGGGCGGGCGCCTTCGGGCGCTCGCCTCGCGGCGGGCCGGCGGCGTCCGGCCGAAGAATCCCGCGGCGCGACCTTATCGCGCGTCCGGCCCACCCTGACGAACGTCCCCGTGCGCCCATCTGGACCAGGGTGAACCTTGCGGCAGCGGCGAGAGGGTGAGCGTGCCGGACGATCTGACCGTCTATTACGATGGGGCCTGCCCACTCTGCCGGACCGAGATCGGGCATTACCAGGGCTGTGCCGGGGCCGAGCGGGTGCGCTTCGTCGATCTCGCGACGGTTCGGGACGACGCATCCTTAGGGCCAGAACTCGACCGGGCCGCCGCGCAGGCGCGGTTCCATGTGCGTGAGGCGGATGGGCGCCTGGTGTCCGGCGCGGCGGCATTTGCCCGTCTGTGGCGCCGTCTGCCGGCCTGGCGCCGGCTCGGCCGGCTCGTCGAGGTCCGGATCCTTGGCTTTCGTCCCGTGCTGCTCCTTGCTGAAGCGGCCTACCGCCTCTTCCTCCCGCTGCGGCCGCGCCTCGCGAAAGTGCTGAGCCGCAGCGGCGTTCTCCGGACATCGGCGTGAGCCCCGGAGCCGGCCGGGTGCCGCGCGGGTGCCTCGTCCCCTCGCAGGACGGTGTCGCATGAGCAGCGCGGTCGTCGTCGGCGCCTCGGGCGGGATCGGGGGCGCCCTCGTCGCGGCGCTCGCCGCAGGCGGGGCGCACGGGACGGTGTTCGCCCTGTCGCGCAGGCCTGCGCCGCAGCCGGATCCCGTGCGGTCCGTGCCCGTCGACGTCACCGACGAGGACACGATCGCGGCGGCGGCGCGGACAATCGGCGAGGCCGGACCGGTCGGTCTCGTCATCGTCGCGAGCGGCATCTTGCACGGGCAGGGCGTCTCCCCCGAGAAGGCGATCCGGGCGATTGATCCGGCCGCGATGGCCGCCGTGATGGCCGTCAACGCGATCGGGCCGGCGCTCGTCGCCAAGCACCTCCTGCCGCTGATGCCGCGCAAGGGGCGCAGCGTCTTTTCCGCCCTCTCGGCGCGGGTCGGCTCGATCGGCGACAACCGCTTGGGGGGATGGTACGCCTACCGCGCCTCGAAGGCGGCGCTGAACCAGGTCCTGCGCACCCTCGCCGTCGAGACGGCGCGCACCCATCCCGAGCTGATCGTGGCGGGCCTCCATCCCGGGACGGTGCAGACGGCGCTGTCGCGGCCGTTCCGCCCGGATCCGGGGCCCGGCCTGTTCGCGCCGGAGGAGAGCGCCGCCCATCTCGTCCGGGTCTTGGACGGGCTGCGGATCGGTGATTCCGGCGGGGTCTTCGCCTGGGACGGGCAGCCGGTCCCGCCGTGAGGCGCGGCGCCCGGCATTCGCGTCGCGTGCAACCAACGGCGGGACTCCGTGATTGACCCCGATGAACCCCCCGATGGAGAGCACGATGCCGACGTGGAAGACCGTGGCCGAACTGGCGGCCGAGCGAAACATCGACCTTGCGACCGCTCAGGCCCTGGTCGACGCTACCAATTGCCCGAAGGTGTTCGGGCTGCACGGCACCGTGTACCTGATCTGACCGCCGCCGCACTGGCCGGGCGCGTCTGCGGGCGACGCCCCGTCCGCTCTTGCGCGACCCGGCCAGATCACCGTTAGCGGGCGTCGTCGTCCGGTCGATGCACCGTGCCGATCTCCCGATATTCGTAAAGGTTTAATCCGGGCCGGCTACCGTGGACGGCGTCATCATAGCGTATAGCGTCCCGGAATCATGAACAGCGGCACGGCGAAATTCGGATCGCTCGAAGACAGCACCGCCCTCCTGCAGAGTCACGTATTGGCGATCTCCGAGGCGATCGCCCGGACGCGGCAGGAGATCGCCGAGATCCGGGAGGAGCAGGATGCCGGGCGCACCCGCGACGAGCTGAACGCCGTCGTGCGCGGCACCGAGCAGGCCACCGACACGATCCTGACGGCCTCGGAGGCGGTCGATGCGCTGGCCGGCGGGATCGCCCGGCGCGCCGGAGACGACGCGACCCGGGACGACGCGCTGGCGATCCAGGCCCAGATGCAGACGATCTTCGAGGCTTGCAACTTCCAGGACCTGACCGGCCAGCGGATCGCGAAGGTCGTGCGGACCATCGTCCTCGTCGAGGAGCGGGTCGCCGAGATGATGCGCCTCTGGTCCAACTCCACCTCGCCGTCGAAATCGGCCGCGGAGCGGCGCCAGGGCGAGGATTCCCTCCTCAACGGTCCCGCCCTTCCCGGAGACGCCGCCGTCTCGCAGGACGCCGTCGACGCGATGTTCCCGTAAGGGATCGCGTTCGTCCCGGCGGACGGCATCGACCCTACCGGCGACCTCATCCTGAGGTGTGGAGCGATCTTCGATCGGCCGGCACCTCAGGATGAGGTTGCGGGTGGGACGAAGATCATCGATCGAACCGGACACGGGCCGGAGAACGGTCGAGAATTCGGCTTATCCTCGTACCGCTGCCGGCAAGAATGTCTGCTCCATCCCGCCTGTACACACTGGTCATCCGCGCATGACAGGTCCGGGTGGAAGCCTGTTCGTCAGAGCGTGATAGTGCCGCGCGAGACGCCGGCACCGCACCCTCGTGGCTCAGATTTTACAATCCTTGGTTGAGAAGATGGACCGGACGTCGCTTCTGGTGATCGTTCTTCTCGTCATCTTTTCGTCACGGAACGACTAAGGCGAAAGGCTTGATAAACCTTTGGGGAGCAACGACGTCTGATTGTGTTGCCTGAACCAATGCCAATCACAATGTATATTATAATTATTTGAAGGTTTTAATCTCCAATAAATGAACCGAATTCCCGTTCGATCGTTGGTAGCGGCGATACAAAACAGAACGGGACGTCAGGAATGCTGTGGAATAGCCGGGCGATGCGCATCCTGATCGGTGCGCTTCTGCTTGGAGCGGCGTTGCTCGCGGTGCTGCCGGCGCTGACCGGCTATACCAGTCTCGACGGGACGGTGAATGCCCGTTTCACCGTGATCGCCGCGCCGATCGAGGGCGTGGTGTCCGACACGCCGCCGAAGGTCGGGACCGCCGTCCCCGAGAGCACGCAGCTGTTCCGGATCCGTAACGAGCGCATCGCCCGCACGGCGCAAGCGCAGCTGGAGGCCGATCTCGGGGCGACGCGCGAGCGCCTGCGCGCCCTCGAAGGGCAAATCGGCTCGCTCTCCGCCATCAAGAGCGACCTCGCCGCCCGATTGAAGGAATATCAGCAGGCCAGCATCACCAGCGTGCAGCAGGAGATCGTCATCCGCCAGCAGCGGATCACGTCGGCGCAGGCGCAGCAGGTCTCCGCCCAGGCCGATCTGGTGCGCAAGACCACGCTCGGCGCCACCGGTGTGGTGGCCGGCAGCTCCGTCGAGCAGGCGCTGGCCCGCTGCGCGGCCCCGGCCTCACCCTGTTCCAGCGCTTCATGTTCCTGCCGCTGTCCTGGCTCGTCCAGTACACCGTCCGCTTCGTGATCCTGGTGGTGCCGGCGGTCTATCTCTGGACCGGCGCCGCGCCGCTCTACTTCACCGGCACGCAGGACATCGTCTGGTACCAGCTGCCGGTGCTGGCGGCCTATTTCCTGCTGATGGGCTGGCTGACGCCGACGCGCTACCTGCCGCTGGTCTCCTCGGCGGTCGGCGCCTTCGCGACCTTCCGCATGCTGCCGGTGGTGATCTCCAGCCTGGTCAAGCCCTTCGGCGTGCCGTTCCGGGTGACGCCCAAGGGCTCGTGCAACGAGGACTCGGCGTTCGACGCCTACACCTTCTTCTCGATCGCGTTCTGGATCGCCGTCACGGCGCTCGGCCTCGTGGTCAACGTCGTGCCCGAATGGTCGCGGATCGGGGAGGGGGAGTTCTCGGTCGTCTCGGCCTGGTGGGCGGTCGTCAACATCGCGGTGCTGATGGTGGCGTCCCTGATCTGCTTCGAGAAGCCGAGGCCGCTCCTCGACAGCTTCGCCACGAACGAGGCGGCCCGGATCGCGCACGGCGAGGCGGTGCTCGCCGGCCGGATCACCAGCCTCTCGCTTGAGGGCGGCATCGTCGAGCTCGACGCCGCGCCGACGGCGCGGGCGGGCGATCCGGTGACCGTCGAGATGGAGCGGTTCCCGCACCTGCGGGGCACGGTCGAAGCGGTGTCCCGCCTGGCGCGGGGCGGCTTCGCGATGAAGGTCCGCTACACCCTGGAGGGCGAGTGCCGCGACCGGATGATCGTGACGCTCTATACCGGGCAGTACTCGCAGGACATCCACGAGCTCGACAAGTCGGCGATCGCCAGCGGCCTGTGGTCCCGCATGTTCGGCCGCACCGTGCGGGCGACCGCCTGACCCTACGGCATCGGCGAGATTGCCGGGCGAGGGCCTGTGCAGAAAGCGGATGCAGGGCTCGGGGCGGCGCCCCGGCGCGCGGAGCGCTTGACGCTGGGCCGGCGATTCCGGACCATGGCGTTGCACGATCGAAAATCCTCACCGAAAATCCCTGCCACATCTCCCCGATGCCCCTGATTGCCCGCCTTCGCGCCTACGCCGCCGAGATGTTCGGCGCGCCCGCCACCCCGCCCGACCCGGAGGCGGAGCAGCACCTCGCCGCCGTGGCCCTGCTCGTCCACGTCGCCCGGGTCGACGGCACGCTGGCCGCGGTGGAGCGCGACCGGCTCGCGCGCCTCCTCACCCACCGTTTCGCCCCCGACGAGGCGCGGGCGCGGGCGCTGATCGAGCGGGCCATCGGCTTCGATAACGAGACCCGCGACGTGGCCGAACTCGTCGAGATGATCGGCCGCGACGTGCCGGAGGAGGAGCGGCGCGGGCTCCTCGGCCTCGCCTGGGCGGTCGCCGCCGCCGACGGGCAGGTGCACGAATTCGAGGACGACCTCGTCTGGCGCGTCGGCCAGCTCCTCGGCTTCGACGACGCCGCGATCACCGCCACCCGGGCGGTCGCCCTGGCGGGGCTGCCGCTGCCGCAGGTCCCGGTCCGGTAGCCGGCGATGGTCAGCCCCTTCGTGATGCCGCGATCCGGGCACAAGCCCGTGCTGCTGGTCCTGCACCAGGAGCAATCCACCCCCGGCCGCCTCGGCCGGCTGCTCCAGGAGCGCGGCCACCCCCTCGACACCCGCCGTCCCCGCTTCGGCGATCCCCTGCCGGAGACGATGCGGGACCATGCCGGCGCGGTGATCTTCGGCGGGCCGATGAGCGCCAATGACGGCGACGACTTCGTGCGGCAGGAGATCGACTGGATCCAGGTGCCTTTGCGCGAGGAGCGCCCCTTCCTCGGCCTGTGCCTCGGCGCGCAGATGCTGGCGAAGTGCCTCGGCGCCACGGTCTGCGCCCATCCCGACGGCAAGGCCGAGATCGGCTACTACCCGCTGCTGCCGACCGCGGCCGGGCGCGACTTCGAAGGCGAAATCGGCCAGTCCTGGCCGTCGCACGTCTATCACTGGCACCGGGAGGGCTTCACCTGCCCGGCGGGCGCCGACACGCTCGCCACCGGCGACGATTTCCCGACCCAGGCGATCCGGGTCGGGCCGGCGGCCTTCGGCCTCCAGTTCCACCCCGAGGTCACTCACGCGATGATCTGCCGCTGGACCGTGCGGGCCGCCGAGCGCCTGTGCCTGCCCGGCGCGCAGGACCGGGCGCGGCAGATCGAGGGCCGGCTGATGCATGACGGCCGCGTGGTGGCCTGGCTCGACGCCTTCCTCGACCACTGGCTCGCCGGGGCGGGCGTGCAGATCGCGTCATGACCGCCGCCTCATGATCCTCAGCCTGACCCTGCTGCTGCTCTGCCAGCTCGCCGGCGAGATTCTGGCCCGCGCCCTCGCGCTGCCAGTCCCGGGCCCGGTCGTCGGCATGGCGCTGCTCCTCGGGGTGCTCGCCTTGCGTGACAGGCGCCCCGGCGGGCTGCCGGCGCCGCTCACCGACGGTACGCTGGAGCGCACCGGCAAGGGGCTGCTCGCCCATCTCTCGCTGCTCTTCGTGCCGGCGGGTGCCGGGGTGATCGGCCGGCTCGACGTGCTGGCCGCCCACGGCCTGGCGCTCGCAGCGGCCCTGGTGGTCTCGACGGTGCTGGCGCTGATCGCCACGGTCTACACCTTCGCCTATGTCGCCCGGCGGACCGGGCGATGACGGGGGACTTCGCCCTCTGGGTGTTCCTGTCGCGCACGCCGCTCCTGTGGCTCACCGTGACGCTCACCGCCTACGTCGTCGCCGACCGGGTCTCCGCCGCCACCGGCCGCCACCCGCTGGCGAACCCCGTGCTTCACGCGATCTGGATGGTCGGCCTGGTGCTGATCGTCACCCGCACGCCCTACGCGGTGTATTTCGAGGGCGCGCAATTCGTGCACTTCCTGCTCGGCCCCGCCACGGTGGCGCTGGCGATCCCGCTCTACGAGCACCGCAAGACCGTGACCCGGGTGCTGGTGCCGATGCTGGCCGCCCTCGTGGTCGGCTCCACGGTCGCCCTCGTCACCGGCATCGGCACGGCGAAGCTCCTCGGCGTGCCGGATGCGATCCTGATCGCGCTGGCGCCGAAATCCGTCACCGCCAGCGTCGCCATGGGCATCACCTCGGCGCTCGGCGGCGATCCGACGCTGACCGCCGTGCTGGTGATCCTCACCGGCATCCTCGGCGCCATCGTGGTGACGCCGCTCCTCGACCGCCTCGGCATGAAGGATTACCGCGCCCGCGGCTTCGCGGCGGGGCTGGCCGCCCACGGCATCGGCACCGCCCGCGCCTTCCAGGTCAGCGAGGTCGCCGGCACCTTCGCGGGCATCGCCATGGGGCTCAACGCCTTCCTGACGGCAGTGCTGGTGCCGCTGGCGCTGGCGGTGCTGCGCTGAGCGGCGTCGCATGCGCGATTCCGACGGCGGCGCGAGGTTCTGCCCCTCATGATCGGGCAGACTTGGGACTTACTTGGATGACACTCTCCGGGTCATCCCGGGGCTCGCTGCAAGCGAGAACCCGGGATCCATAACCGCCAACCGTCCAGGATGAGGCGGTGCGCGTCCCAATTGAGCCTGCACTGACGGCGGTTATGGATCCCGGGTTCCGCTGTCGCGGCCCCGGGATGACCCGGTGAGGCGGAATCGTCGCGTGAATTGGCAGTTGGGATTGCCTCAGTCTCGTGAAACCACCCCCGTCGCCGCCCGCAAGGCCCCGACGAGATGGAGCGAGCCGGTCACTAGCAGCCAGCCGCCGCGCCGCGCGGTGAGATCCGCGGCCCGGGTGAGCGCCGCGCCCGGTTCGGCCACCGCCTCGGCCTCCATCCCTTCCGCCGCGGCGAGCCCGCGGAGGGTTGCGGCCGGGTGGCCGCGCCGCTCCGGCATCTCGGTCGCGACCACGCTCGCCCCGTGCCGGGCCAGCACCGCGAGGAAGCCGGCCGCGTCCTTGTCGCCGGCGAGAGCCACCAGGGCGATGCAGGGACCGGCGAGATCGGGGGCGCGGGCGAGGTCGCGCAGCACCGCCGCGAGGTTGAACGGCACGTGCGCCCCGTCGAGCACCACCGGCACCGCGCCGGCCGCGGTCGAGATGCGCCGGCGCTCGAGCCGCCCCGGCAGGCGGGCGCCCGCGCGGGCCTCGGCGTCGAGGAGGCCCGCCCGCAAGGGGGTATCGTCGCGGCCGCGCGACCCGGTTCCGCCGAGATGGTCGAGGACGAGGCCGGCGAGCGCGGCGTTCTCCTCCTCGATCGACGCGCCGGCGGGGATCGCCGAACGCAGCACCGGGCAGCCAAGGGCGGCGGCGCGGGCGGCGGCGACCGCCCCGGCCTCGTCGTCGGCGGGCAGCGTGGTGACGAGGACCGCGCCGGGCTTGAGGATGCCGACCTTCTCGGCGGCGATGGCCGCGCGGGTTTTGCCCAGGATCTCGGTATGCTCCAGCGCCACGTTGGTGACGACCGCGACCTCGCTCGCCACGGCGTTGGTCGAGTCGAGGCGCCCGCCGAGCCCGACCTCGATCACCGCCCAGTCGAGCCCGGCCTCGCCGAAGATCGACAGCGCCGCGGCGGTGAGCACGTCGAACCAGGTCGCGTCCCGGCCCGCCGTGTCGTCACGGCGCGCCGCCTCGTGGGCGTCGAGGGCGCGGGCGAGCGCGCGGGCGAGGCGTGCCTCCTCCACCGGCCGGCCCTGGAGGCTGACCCGCTCGGTGACCGACTCGACGTGAGGCGAGGCGTAGCGCCCGACCCGCAGGCCCGCCCGCATCAGCCCGGCCTCGATCAGCGCTGAGACCGAGCCCTTGCCCTTGGTGCCGCCGACATGGACCACCCGCAGGCGCGCATGCGGCGCGCCGAGGCGGGCGAGCAGGTCGCGCATCGGGTCGAGCCCGACCCGCATCCCGCCCCGGGGCCGCTTCTCCCAGTCGGTCAGGCGGTCGAGGCGGTCGAGGATCGCGGGCAGGGGCAGGACGGCTGGCAGGGGAGCGTCGGTGGGCATCGGCGTCATGGGTCACCCGTCGGTCGGTGCGGGGAGGGTGCCCAGGCGAGCGGCGGCAATCGTCCCGCGCTCCCCGGTGGTTGGACCACCTTGAACCTCGCCAGTCACGCGGGACAGCCCCCCATAAGAGACGGGCCGGCGGCGGGCAACCGCCGCCGCGTCACCTTGTGCCGGCCCCGGCGGGCGGCTACTCACCGGGACCGACCCCTCGCCCGCCAGGATCGCCCGCCGCCTTGCCCGCCCGCCTCGACGCCATCGACTGGGCGATCCTCCGGGAGCTGCAGGCCGACGGCTCCATCACCAACGTGGAGCTGGCGCGGCGCGTCGGCCTGTCGGCGCCGCCCTGCCTGCGCCGGGTGCGTGCCCTGGAGGAGGCCGGCATCATCCGCGGCTACCGCGCCCTGCTGGAGCCGAAGGCGCTGGGCTACGAGGTGGTGTGCTTCGCCATGGTGCAGCTCGCCGCGCAAGGTCAGGCGGAGCTCGCCGCCTTCGCGGCCGAGATGCGCGACTGGCCGATGGTGCGGGAATGCTGGACGCTCTCGGGCGAGACCGACTTCCTGCTCAAATGCGTCGCGCCGAATCTCGGTGCCTTCCAGCAGCTCGTCGGCCACCTCACCGGCCTGCCCAACGTGCGCACGGTGCGCACCGCGCTCGCCCTCGACCAGATCAAGGACGAGCCGATCGCCCCCCTCGACGGGAATGCGGCCGAGGCGTGACCGCGGCGCCCGTCGGGCGACCGGGCCGGCGGGACTTCACTGTAAAGGTCTGTGTCTCGCGCCGGCTTAGCCCAAAAATGACGGGCGGCGAACGGGCTCCTCCGCTATCGTCGCGCGGTCGACGAGAGTTCATCGGGCGCGCATCAATCCGCAACTGAAACTTTAAGTTGATGTCCTGTCGCCGGATCGGTGACTCTAAGGTGTATTGCTGCCGATATTATTCCACTCCATTGCCGGAGGCGCACGACGGCAGGATGACGGAGGCCGCAGGATGACCATGCCGGATCGACACGACCCTGAGCCGCATCCGCTCGTCGGAAGGCCGGAGGGCGGACCGGATCCGGTGAGCCTGTTCGCCGTCCCGATCGCCCGGGCGGCGAGCCGGCCCGGCGATCCGGTTCCGGTCACCCAGACGCTCTACCGCACCCCGGACGACCGTTACGTGATCCGCACCTGCCTGCATCTCGGGGACGATCCGGCGCACGACGTCTGCGACGTGATGATCTACGCCGACGAGGCCGACCTGCGCGAGGCGCTGTCGGCCGGCAGCGACGATCTCGACCAGGTGCTACTCGCGGCTGCGGGGCTGGATCGGGACCGGGGGTGAGCGGTGGTGCGGGGTTCGGAAGATTGGTTCCGAACTTCACGCCAGAGCGAACGTGGCTCGCCCGACAGTACTGCCACCCTCCGGGTCATTCCGGGGCCGCGTAGCGGAGCCCGGAATCCAGACACTCAGATCGTGCAGAGTAAAGCGAAAAGCTGTCCGCCTTCTCCTGACGCTCCTGCGTTTCTGGATCCCGGGCCCCGCTGCGCGGCCCCGGAATGACCCGGAGGGTGTGAAAGTTACAGAGCCCAATCACATAGGTTTCGAAAACAGGCGGCAGCCGCGAACGGTCGCCGCCTCGACCCATCAATGATGCTGATGCCCGCCCCCGGCCTCCGGCGCCGACGCGCCGATGGCACCGACCGCGAAGCGCACCGCCACGGTGCCGGCGCGGGCGAAGGTGAGGGTGCCCTCGATGGGCTCGCCCGCCTTCACCGGGCCGGTCAGGTCCATGAACATCAGGTGGTAGCCGCCGGGCTTGAGCACCACGGTCTCGCCGGGCTTGATGACGAGGCCGGCCTCCACCGGGGCCATCTTCGCCACGCCCTTGTCCATCGCCATCTGGTGCACCTCGCCCCGGCCTGCGAGGGGGATCGAGGCCGCGACCAGCCGGTCGGGCTCCTTGCCGGTATTGGTGACCTGCAGGTAGCCGCCCGCCACCTTGGCGCCGCCGGGCGTGGCGCGGATCCACGGCGCCTCGATGGTGAGGTCGCCGGCCTTGACGGAGGCCGGCCCGGCCGCGGCGGCCGGAGACGCCGCGGCCGCCGCCACGATGCGCACGCCCGGGGCCGGATTCTTCAGGTCGCGGGCCGACTGGCCGGCGGCCGGCACCTCGCGCCAGTCGACGGTCGCGCCGTCGCAATCCTGGCGCACCGGGAAGTAGACCGTGCCGCCGGGCGCGACCGCGTCGGTGAGGCGGGCCTGGAACACGAACTCGTCGTAGAAGTCGTCGGGCAGGGAGCCGCCCTTCCAGGTGATCGTCTTCACGCCCTCCGAGACGGTGCCGTGAGTGGACGGATAGGCGCGGGCATACGGCCCCTTCTCGGTGCTGAGCTCCCAGCCGGCCTTCGGCATGGGCTTCGCCGCGATCACCCCGTCGGGGATCGTGACGGTGAGGCCGGTGGTCGCCTTGCCGTCGCAGCCGTGGCCGATCTGGACCACGCCGCGATAGGTCTGGTTCGGGCTCGCCTGCGTCACGGCGAGGACCGCGTGGGCGAGGGCGGGGGCGGCCGCCAGGGAGAGCGCGGCGGCGAGGCCGGCGCGGAGCGAAAAAGTCATGAGGTCGGGTCCGGGTGAAGGGTACGGGAGAAGCGCGACGGTGGGGAAGATCGGCGCGAATGCCGGGTCGTCACGCCGCGGGCGGACCGCGGGCCGAGGCCGGACGGGCCGGCGCAGTGCGGCCCGGCTCCGCCGCCGCGAGCGACCAGGACAGGACGAGGAAAGCCCGGGGCGGCCAGGCCGCCGCAATCGGCGGGGCCGGCGGGATCGGGTAGGCCTGACCGGCGACCGTGCAGCAGGCATGGGCGTGGACGGGCGGCGCCTTGCCCGATGGGGCCTGGTCCGCCGGGGCCTGGTGGGACAGGCAGAGGAGGCCGGCGCCCGCCGCGACCGGGGCCGGGGCGAGGCCGGCGAGGAAGGCCTGCAGCACCAGCCCGTAGAGCGACAGTACGGCGACGACCCTGCGCCAGCGCGCCCTCGTCCCGCCCGGTGCCTGCCTGGTTCCGCTCATCCGCCAGACATAGCCGAGGCGGCCCGGCTTCGCCACGCCCGCGACGCCCCGATGGCGGCCCGCGCGGCGCGTTGCACAATTACCGCAGTCCACAGCCCAGCTCGCGGCTCCACAGCAGCGCCCGCCCGGTGCCACAATCTGGCCCGCTCCTCATAGTGTCTTAACCGCATCCCGGCACCGTCACGGGCCATAGAATGGGGCGCAACCCGGCAGCCATGAGGTCTGCCGCCGTCAAGCGTCCCGCGTCACAGGTTCGAGAGCAGATTTCCCATGCTGACACGCGTTTCCCTCACCGGTTCGCTCGGCCTGGCTCTCCTGGCCGCGGCCGCATTCCCGGCCCTGGCGCAGGACCGGGGCGGGTCGCTGGCCCAGGCCGAGTGGGCGCAGAACTACGATTCCGCCGCGACGATGCGGGTGCAGCGCTCCAACACGCCGATCCTCTCGCCCCAGACCCTGGCGGCGACCGAGCAGATGGTCGAGCGCTACCGCGACATCGTGAACCGCGGCGGCTGGCAGTCGGTGTCGGGCGCCGAGCGCCTGCGCGTCGGCTCGAAGAGCCCGGCGGTGACCGCCCTGCGCCAGCGCCTGATCGCGTCGGGCGACCTCGACCCGGCCGCCGGCTCCTCGCCGGTCTATGATTCCTACGTCGAGGCCGGCGTGCGCCGGTTCCAGGCCCGCCATGGCCTGAACCAGACCGGCTCGATGAACGTCACCACCGTGCAGGCGATGAACGTCCCGGCCGACGTGCGGCTGCGCCAGCTCGAGCTGAACGCGGTGCGCCTGCGCTCCTATTCGGGCAATCTCGGCGAGCGCTACGTCATCGTCAACATCCCGGCGGCGCTCGTCGAGACGGTCGAGGGCGATCACGTCGCGACCCGCCACGCCGCCGGCGTCGGCAAGATCGACCGTCAGTCGCCGATCATGAACGCCAAGATCCAGGAGGTGAACTTCAACCCCTACTGGACGGTGCCGGCCTCGATCATCAAGAAGGACCTGATCCCGAAGATGCAGAAGGATCCGTCCTACCTGACGGACAACAAGATCCGCATCTTCAACGGCGACCGCGAGATCCCGCCGTCGCAGGTCAACTGGAATTCCGACGAGGCGACCCGCTACCGCTTCCGCCAGGATCCGGGCGTCGACCTGAACTCGATGGGCTTCGTGCGGATCAACATCCCGAACCCGCACGGCGTGTACATGCACGACACGCCGGCCAAGGGCATCTTCGGCGACGATTTCCGCTTCGTTTCGTCGGGCTGCGTGCGCGTGCAGAACGTGCGCGACTACGTGTCCTGGATCCTCCAGGGCACCCCGAACGCCAACCCGGACACGATCGAGGCGATCATCCAGGGCGGCCAGCGGGTCGATGCCCGGCCGCTGGCGCCGATCCCGGTCTACTGGACCTACATCACCGCCTGGTCGACCCCGGACGGCCTCGTGCAGTTCCGCGACGACATCTACAAGCGCGACGGCGCCGGCGCGCCCACCGCCTCGATGGCCGCCGCCGCGGCCGGCCCGCGCAACTTCAACCCCGACGTCGACGAAGACCAGACCAACTGATCGTCGCGACCTGACCTGACCTGACGACGGCCCGGGCTCGCGCCCGGGCCGTTTTCGCGTGAGTGGACTCCGCCATGACCCCCGATCCCGACACCCGCCTCGACGCGCTGGAGGCTCGTATCGCCCACCAAGACGCGACGATCGAGGACCTCAACCGCATCGTCACCGAGCAGTGGAGCGCCATCGACGCCCTGACCCGGCACGTCGCGGCCCTGCGCGAGCGGGTGCGCGAGATGGCCGAGCGGCCGACGGAGGCCGGTGAGGAGCCACCGCCGCCGCATTATTGAGAGGAGACGTCCGGCGTACCGCCGCCGTCGAACCAGCATCCCTCGACGTCATCCCGGGGCTCGCCGAAAGGCGAGAACCTGGGATCCATAACCGCCGACGCTTCACAAGAAGCCGGAACGCGCATCGCTTCGTCCAGCACCATCAGCTGTTATGAATCCCGGGTTCCGCTTCGCGCCCCCGGGGATCACGTCGAGGGTGTGAACGCCGTCGCGGAATCAGGCCTGGATCGGCCGCACCACGACTTTTCCCCAATGCCTCCTTCAATTTTTTTGAGTTTTCTTTCCGCGTTTTCAAATCCAATCTGATCACGGGTCGGGCCTGCCGGTCCGGCATCCGGCCTCGGTGCCCCGGTACGGGGATGCGCGGACGCGACGGAAGGTCCGGGTCCCGGCCCGGGACTCCTGCTTGGACTCTCGCGCCGCCCGCGTGTAGAAGCCGGCCGATCCCGATCCTTGACTTCCGCACCGGCGCTCCGGCCGGGCGGCTCCCGACGAACCCCGAGGCCATCATGAGCGTGGGCACCGCCGCCACTTCCCGGTCCAACTCGTTCTTCTCCGCGTCGCTGGAAGATGCCGATCCGGAACTCGCCGGCGCCGTCGCCAAGGAACTCGGTCGCCAGCAGCACGAGATCGAGCTGATCGCCTCGGAGAATATCGTCTCGCGCGCCGTGCTCGAGGCGCAAGGCTCGGTGCTGACCAACAAGTACGCCGAGGGCTATCCGGGCCGGCGCTATTACGGCGGCTGCGAGTTCGTCGACATCGCCGAGAACCTCGCCATCGAGCGCGCCAAGCGCCTGTTCGGCTGCGACTTCGCCAACGTGCAGCCGAATTCCGGCTCGCAGGCGAACCAGGCCGTGTTCATGGCCACCATGCAGCCGGGCGACACCTTCCTCGGCCTCGACCTCGCGGCGGGCGGCCACCTCACCCACGGCGCGCCGCCGAACGTCTCGGGCAAGTGGTTCAAGCCGGTCTCCTACACCGTGCGCCGCGAGGACCAGCGCATCGACATGGAGCAGGTCGAGCGCCTGGCCCAGGAGCACAAGCCGAAGGTCATCATCGCGGGCGGCTCCGGCTATCCGCGCCACTGGGACTTCGCCAAGTTCCGCGAGATCGCCGACAGCGTCGGCGCGGTGTTCTTCGTCGACATGGCGCACTTCGCCGGCCTGGTGGCGGGCGGCGCGCATCCCTCACCGTTCCCGCACGCCCACGTCGTGACCACCACGACCCACAAGACCCTGCGCGGCCCGCGCGGCGGCATGATCCTGACCAACGACGAGGTGCTGGCGAAGAAGCTCAACTCGGCGATCTTCCCCGGCCTCCAGGGCGGTCCCTTGATGCACGTCATCGCCGGCAAGGCGGTGGCCTTCGGCGAGGCCCTGCGGCCGGAGTTCAAGGTGTATGCCCGCCAGGTGGTCGAGAACGCCCGCGCGCTCGCCGACACCATCATCTCGGGCGGCTACGACATCACGTCCGGCGGCACCGACAACCACCTGATGCTGGTGGACCTGCGCGCCAAGGAACTGACCGGCAAGGCGGCCGAGGCCGCGCTCTCCCGCGCCGGCATCACCTGCAACAAGAACGGCGTGCCGTTCGACCCCCAGAAGCCGACCATCACGTCGGGCATCCGGCTCGGCACCCCGGCCGCGACCTCCCGCGGCTTCGGCGTCGCCGAGTTCAAGAAAGTCGGCGAGCTGATCGTTCAGGTGCTCGACGGCCTGCACCGCGCCGGCGAGGCGGGGGATGCGGGCGCCGAAGAGGCGGCCAAGCGCGAGGTGCATGCCCTCACCGACCGGTTCCCGATCTACGGCTGATCCGGCGCTCTCCCGGCTTTCCTATCTGCCGGGAGCAATCTAGAACACGCCCCTTCCGGGGCCGGTCCCGCCGCGCGGGACCGGCCCTTTTTCGTCTGGCAGAGGAACGGGCGGCCGATGCGGTGCCCCTATTGCGGCGGCCTCGATACGCAGGTGAAGGATTCGCGGCCGAGCGACGACAGCTCGGCGATCCGCCGCCGGCGCACGTGCTCGGATTGCGGCGGCCGCTTCACCACCTTCGAGCGGGTGCAGCTGCGTGAGCTCGTCGTCGTCAAGCGCTCGGGCCGCAAGGTGCCGTTCGACCGCGACAAGCTCCAGCGCTCGGTCGAGACCGCGTTGCGCAAGCGCCCGGTCGAGGCGGAGCGGATCGAGCGGCTCGTCAACGGCATCACCCGCCGGCTCGAGAGCACCGGCGAGGCCGAGGTGACCAGCGAGGCGATCGGCGAGGCGGTGATGGAGGGGCTGAAAGGTCTCGACGACGTCGCCTACGTGCGCTTCGCCTCGGTCTACAAGAATTTCCGCGAGGCCCGCGACTTCGAGGAGTTGCTCGGCCACCTCGCCGCCGGGGCGGCCCAGGCGACGGCCGACGAGGCCGCCCCGCCGGAGGAGGCGCCGCCGGCCCGACGGCCGCGGAGCCGCGCGTCGTGAGCGCCCGGGACGTCACCCAGGACGCCATCGACCGGCGCTACATGCGCCTCGCCCTGGCGCTCGGCCGGCGCCATCTCGGCCAGGCCTGGCCCAACCCCTCCGTCGGCGCGGTGCTGGTCGGCGGTCCGCCGGGTGCCGAGCGCATCCTGGCCCAGGGCGTGACGCAACCCGGCGGCCGGCCGCATGCCGAGCGGGTGGCCCTGGCGGCGGCCGGCGAGGCCGCCCGCGGCGCGACCCTCTACGTGACCCTCGAACCCTGCTCGCATCACGGTCGCACCTCGCCTTGCGCCGACGCCACCATCGCGGCGGGCGTCGCCCGGGTGGTGAGCGCGATGGACGATCCCGATCCGCGGGTCGCCGGGCGCGGCCATGCGCGGCTGGCGGAGGCCGGCATCGCCGTCTCGGTCGGGCTCATGGGCGCGGAGGCCGCGCGCGACCAGCGTGGGCATGTGAGCCGGATCACCCGCGGGCGGCCCGCCGTCTTCCTCAAGCTCGCCCGCACCGCCGACGGCTTCGCGGCGGGCGGGGAGGGGCGGCTGATGATCAGCGGGCCCCGGGCCAATGCCGAGATTCACCTGCAGCGGGCGCATTGCGACGCGATCATGGTCGGCGTCGGCACGGTGCTGGCGGACGATCCCCAGCTCACCGTGCGGCTGCCCGGAATGGCGGCGCGCTCGCCGCTGCGGATCGTCCTCGATCCCTGCCTGCGCACGCCGCCCACCGCCGGCCTGGTGCGCACCAGCACGACCGTCCCGACGCTGATCCTCGC
Source organism: Methylobacterium sp. EM32 (assembly GCF_040593685.1). NCBI lineage: Bacteria > Pseudomonadati > Pseudomonadota > Alphaproteobacteria > Hyphomicrobiales > Methylobacteriaceae > Methylobacterium > Methylobacterium sp. EM32. The sequence continues at coordinate 41,983 of NZ_JBEXZS010000178.1, forward strand.
CGGTCCGCACGGCTCCGAGGCGGCGGCGGAGGCCTTGAGCGCCGCCGGCGCCGAGGTGCAGAGAGTGCCGGTCACGCCGGACGGGCGCATCGACTTGGCCGCCGCCCTGCGCTTCCTCGGCGCCCGCGGCCTGACCCGGGTCTGCTCGGAGGGCGGACCGACGCTCGCCGACGCGCTCGCCCGCGAGGACCTCGTCGACGAGTGCCTGCTCGTCACCGGCGACTGCGTCCTCGGCCAGCCCGGCCTGCCGGCGGTCGGCCCGCACCTCGCCGCGCGCCTCGCCTCCCCGGAGTTCCGGGTCGCGGAAGACATCCGGATCGGCACCGATCGCTTCACCTGCCACGTACGGAGTCCGTAGATGTTTACTGGCCTCGTCTCGGATGTCGGCCGCGTCGCCGCAATCTCCGGCGATTCCAAGCTTAAGCGCATCGCCATCGACTGCGCCTACGATCCCGCCGGCATCCTGATCGGCGCCTCGATCGCCTGCGCGGGCCCCTGCCTCACCGCCGTGACGGTGACGCCGCGCGCGGGCGGCTGCACCTTCGAGGTCGATGCCGCCGCCGAGACCCTGGCCCGCACCACCGTCGGGGCCTGGACTCCCGGCACCCGGGTCAACCTGGAGCGCTCGCTGAAGATCGGAGACGAACTCGGCGGCCACCTCGTCACCGGCCACGTCGACGGACTGGCCGAGATCGTCGCCCGCGAGCCGGTCACCGGCCAGGCCGGCGACGTGTGGGCGCCGAGCGAGCGCTTCGTGCTGCGGGCGCCGCCCGCCCTGTCGCGGTTCATCGCCGAGAAGGGCTCGGTCTGCCTCGACGGCACCTCGCTCACCGTCAATGGCGTCGAGGGCGACACCTTCACGGTGCTGCTGATCCCCCACACCCTCGCCGTCACCACCTGGGGCGAGCGCCGGGTCGGGGACCGGCTCAACCTCGAAGTCGACCTGATCGCCCGCTACGCGGCCCGGCTGACGGAGGCGCGGGCGGCGGTCGAGGTGGGCTGACCATCGCTGCGTGCCTCACGCGCGCGAGAGTCGCGCGGCGAAGAACTCGGCCAAGGCCTCGACCTTCGCCGGCCGCGCCTCTGCACTCGGCGTGACGAAGGAGCGCGCGCCGCCCGGCAGGTGCCAGCCCGGCAGCAACGCCTCCAGGCGTCCGTCGGCGAGATACTCGGCGGCGATGAAGTCAGGCAACTCGGCCACGCCGAGCCCGTCGAGCAAAACCGGCAGCAGGGCATCGGCATTCATCACCCGCAGGGGACCGGCAGGAACGACGCTCGCCTGCGCGCCCTCCGGCCCGGTGAAGTGCCAGATGCCGCGCCGGGCGCGGTAGGCGTAGCCGAGGCAGTGATCCGGCCTCACGCTCTTCGGATGCTCCGGCCGGCCGTGGCGCGCCAGATAGGCGGGTGCTGCCACGACGAGGGCCGAGACGGGCCGGATCCGCCGCGCCACGAGGCTCGAATCCGGCAGGGCCGCGATCCGCAAGCCCGCATCGAACCCCTCGCCGACGAGGTCGACCGTCGCGTCCGAGAGGTGCAGGTCGACGACGAGCTCCGGGTAGAGGCGCAGCACCTCCGGCAGCAGCGGCGCGACCCAGCGCAGGCCGAACGACATCGGCACCGCGAGCCGCACCGTGCCGCGCGGCCGGCGCGACAGGTCGCGCGCCGCATCCTCCGCCTCTTGCGCCTCGCGGAAGGCCCGGGCCGCGCCCGCGACCACCTGTTCGCCCAAAGCGGTCAGCGCCAGCCGACGCGAGCTGCGGTTGACGAGCCGCCCGCCCAGGCGCGCCTCCAGCCGGCCCACCGCCCGGGACACGGTGGCGACCGATACGCCCGCTTCCCGCGCGGCGCCCGCGAAGGAGCGCTCCTCCGCGACCTTGGCGAAGAGGGCGAGCCCCTCGAAATCCGGCAACTTCGACATCGACAGATCTGCAACGATGGTTTGCGGTTGTTGCCGTATCGCAAGAACTAACGTCGGTCCATGGTCCCGCCCACGCACCCGAACGAGAGACACAGACCATGACAGGCAAGCTCACCGACAAGGTCGCCGTGGTGACCGGCGGCACCAGCGGCATCGGTCTGGCGACCGCCCGGCTCTTCGCGCAAGAGGGCGCCCGGGTCTTCGTCGCCGGCCGGCGCCGGGCGGAGCTCGACGCGGCCGTGGCGGCGATCGGACCCGCGGCGACCGGCGTGCAGGCCGACACCTCGAAGCTCGCCGACCTCGACCGGCTCGTTGCGCAGGTGCGGGCGGAGGCCGGCCGCATCGACGTGCTGTTCGCCAATGCCGGCGGCGGCTCGATGCTGCCGCTCGGCGAGATCACGGAGGCGCAGTTCGACGACACATTCGGCCGTAACGTGAAGGGCGTGCTGTTCACGGTGCAGACGGCGCTGCCGCTGCTCGCGCCCGGCGCCTCGGTGATCCTCACTGGCTCGACGGCGGGGACGGAAGGCACGCCGGCCTTCAGCGTCTACGCCGCCTCGAAGGCGGCGGTGCGGGCGCTCGCCCGCAACTGGATCCTCGACCTCAAGGGCCGCGGCATTCGGGTGAACACGCTCAGCCCCGGCGCGACCCGCACGCCCGGCCTCGTCGACCTCGCCGGCCCGGACGCGGCCCAGCAGCAGGGCCTGCTGGATCACCTCGCCGCGCAGATCCCCATGGGCCGGGTCGGCGAGCCGGACGAGATCGCCCGGGCGGCCCTGTTCCTGGCCTCGGACGATGCGAGCTTCGTCAACGGGATCGAGCTGTTCGTGGATGGCGGGCAGGCGCAGGTGTGATCACTCAGCGCCGACATGGGTGAGACCGTCCGGTTCGCCGGGCGGCCTTGAGACGTCACTTACGCCGTCGCCGCATCGAGGGTGCGTGCCACCCAGGTCTCCAAGCTGATCCCGGCACGCTGCGCCGCGCGGGCCGCCGCCTTGTGAGTTTTGGGATCGACGCGCACCACGAGATGCCCAGAGAACGGCTCTTCCGGTTCTTCTCCCCGGGCGCGGCAGAATTCGATGTAGTCGTCGACGCTCTCAGCGAGCGCTTGTTTCAGCTCGTCGACGGATCTTCCCTGAAAGGTGATCACGTCGCGTAGATTGACGACTTCGCCATGAAAGAGCCCAGCCCCGTCGTCGTACTCGACGATCGTTTGATAGGGGCCATAATGCATGATGGTCATGGTTCGATACCCGCTTCGAGCAGGACGCGCCGAACCGATTTCACGGCACCGCGATCCGTTTCCTTCTGCGGATGGGGCCGATGAAACACGGCGCGGACGCCCGACAATGTAGCCCGAACTCTCGAGTCCCGCCCTTCCTGTACTTCACTTCCGCAGGGGAGGATGATTGCCCCGATATCCTGCCATACGATGTTGGCACGGATTGGATCGGCGAAGGCGGCTTGCGAGCGCCATATCGTACTGGGCGGCCTATCGTCCAACGAAGACGATGCGACCGGGAGGCGATCCCCCCGGCCGCCCCCAGTTCAGCTATGCGCCAGGATCGCCAGCAGCAGCAGCGCGATGATGTTGGTGATCTTGATCGCCGGGTTCACCGCCGGGCCGGCGGTGTCCTTGTAGGGATCGCCGACGGTGTCGCCGGTCACCGCGGCCTTGTGGGCGTCGGAGCCCTTGCCGCCGTGGTGGCCGTCTTCGATGTATTTCTTGGCGTTGTCCCAGGCGCCGCCGCCCGACGTCATCGAGACCGCGACGTAGAGGCCGGTGAGGATCACGCCGAGGAGCATCGCGCCCACCGCCGCGAAGGCCTGGCCCTTGCCGGCGATGGCCTGGATCACGAAGAACAGCACCACCGGCGACAGCACCGGCAAGAGCGAGGGCACCACCATCTCCTTGATCGCCGCCCGGGTCAGCATGTCGACGGCGCGGCCGTAATCGGGCCGCTCGGTCCCCTGCATGATGCCGGGCTTCTCGCGGAACTGGCGCCGGACCTCCTCGACCACCGCGCCGGCGGCGCGGCCCACCGCCGTCATGGCGATGCCGCCGAACAGGTACGGGATCAGGCCGCCGAGCAGGAGGCCGACGACCACGTAGGGGTTCTGCAGCGAGAAATCGACCGTGACCCCCTGGAAGAACCGGTACTGCGTCGCCGAGGCGTTCTTGATGAAGTAGTTCAGGTCCGAGGTGTAGGCGGCGAAGAGCACCAGGGCGCCGAGACCCGCCGAGCCGATGGCGTAGCCCTTCGTCACCGCCTTGGTGGTGTTGCCGACGGCGTCGAGCGCGTCGGTGGACTTGCGCACTTCCTTGGGCAGCCCCGCCATCTCGGCGATGCCGCCGGCATTGTCGGTGACCGGCCCGAAGGCGTCGAGGGCGACGACGACCCCGGCGAGCGCCAGCATGGCGGTGACCGCGATGGCGATGCCGAACAGGCCGGCGAGGGAGTAGGTGACGATGATGCCGGCGACGATGACGATCGCCGGGAGCGCGGTCGATTCGAGGGAGATCGCCAGGCCCTGGATCACGTTGGTGCCGTGGCCGGTGACCGAGGAATGGGCGATCGACTTGACCGGCCGGTAGGAGGTGCCGGTGTAGTACTCGGTGATGACGACGATCAGCGCCGTGATGACGAGGCCGGCCACCGCGCACAGGAACAGACTGAGCGAGGTGAAGCTGTCGCCGCCGGTGGTGGTGAAGCGGGTCGAGAAGCCGCCGAACATGACGAGGTTGAGGCCCGCGATCGCCACGATCGAGAGCGCGCCGGCGCCGATCAGCCCCTTGTAGAGCGCCCCCATGATCGACTGGTTCGAGCCGAGCCGCACGAAGAACGTGCCGATGATCGAGGTGACGATGCAGGCCGCCCCGATCGCCATCGGGTAGAGCAGCATCGTCTCGAGCACGTTGCGCCCGCCGACATCGACCTGGCCCGCAAAGAAGATCGCCGCCAGCACCATCGTGGCGACGAGGGTGACCGCGTAGGTCTCGAACAGGTCGGCCGCCATGCCGGCGCAGTCGCCGACATTGTCGCCGACATTGTCCGCGATGGTGGCGGGGTTGCGCGGATCGTCCTCGGGAATGCCGGCCTCAACCTTGCCGACGAGGTCGCCGCCGACATCGGCGCCCTTGGTGAAGATGCCGCCGCCGAGGCGGGCGAAGATCGAGATCAGGGAGGCGCCGAAGCCGAGCGCCACGAGGGCGTCGATCACCTCGCGGCTCGACGGGTTCAGGCCGGCGAAGCGGGTGAGGTAGGTGTAGTAGAGCGCCACGCCGAGGAGCGCGAGGCCGGCCACCAGCATGCCGGTGACGGCGCCCGACTTGAACGCCACCGAGAGGCCGGCGCCGAGCGACTGCGCCGCGGCCTGGGCGGTGCGCACGTTGGCCCGGACCGAGACGTTCATGCCGATGAAGCCGGCGACGCCCGACAGGACCGCCCCGATCAGGAAGCCGATCGCGACCTTGAGGCCGAGGAGCCAGGCGAGGAGCCCGAACAGCACCACGCCGACGACCCCGATCGTCGCGTATTGGCGGCGCAGGTAGGCCTGGGCGCCCTCGGCGATCGCGCCGGCGATCTCCTGCATGCGCTGCGTGCCGGCATCGCGCCGCATGACGTCGTTGATGGTGACGATGCCGTAGGCAATGGCGCAGAGGCCGCCCACGATGATGAGCAGGAGTGCGGTCATTCTACCGTCCTTGATTGTCGGGCATTCCCGCGACGTCGGACGGCCGAGATGGCGAGCGGCCGTGTCCGCGCGAAGCGGGCCTCCCTCCCTGTTGAGCGGGCCCGCGCACCGGCGCGGATCCGCACCCCCAGTCGTGCCAAACTTCCCACCCGAGCGCAAACGCTCCCAAGCTTCATCCGCTTGAGACTTTCGGCGCCGGCCTCTGCGTCTTCGGACCATGTCGGGAGCACTGCGCGATCACGGGCAGGGAGCGGAGATTCGTCGTGAGGCTCGCCCGTCGCAGGCACCGGGGCAGGAGGACCGGTCCGGCGCGAGGGGCCGCGCCGCGTCTCTCGGTGCCGCTCAGGCCACCCGCCGCGAGGCCGGGATGCCGGTGCGGCCATGCGCGGCCTCGAACAGCGCGTTGAGCTCGCCGCCGGCGGCGCGGGCGATGCGGGTCGAGGCGGCCCCCTCGCTCTTGTCCGCGACGATCGTCCGGAGCGCGTCGGCGGTGCGCTTCTCGATGGCGTAGAACAGGCTCCCGGCCGCCTTGGCGTCGGCGCTCAGGAGCACCGCGGCGAGGTCGCGATAGGCTTCCCGGAGGAGATGATGGGTCAGGCGCTCGGCCGCCTGCTCCTCGGTCGGCGCGTTTCCGCCCATGGCTCGGGTACCTCCTGTCGGGAATGCCGGAGGGTGTATCCGAGAGGTTGCGCGGGGCTTGCATGCCGCAGCGTCAGGACGGCCGCGCCCCGCCATCGCACAGAGTGAAACGATGTGTTTCGATCGTTTCCGTTTTCAAGCGGCCGGCCGGACCGCAAGATGCAGCCGTTCGGACGCGCCCGCATCGATACGGCGCCCCGGTTCGAGGAGGATGACGATGAGCTGGCACAGTGCCGACGATCCGGTCCCGGGCGACCGCTTCAGCTGTGATGCGATCCAGACCCTGATCGTGCCGCGCTCGCGCGACCTCGGCTCGTTCGCGGTACGCCGCGCGCTGCCCTCGACCCAGTGCCGGATGGTCGGGCCCTTCATCTTCTTCGACCAGATGGGCCCGTCGGAATTCCTGCTCGGCCAGGGCATGGACGTGCGGCCTCATCCGCATATCGGGCTGTCCACCGTCACCTACCTGTTCGACGGCGAGATCATGCACCGCGACAGCCTCGGCACCGAATTGCCGATCCGCCCGGGCGAGCTGAACTGGATGACGGCGGGGCGTGGCATCACCCATTCGGAGCGCACCGGCAGCGCCCTGCGGCAGACCGGCTCGCGGCTGTTCGGCCTCCAGAGCTGGGTTGCCCTGTCGGCGCAGGACGAGGAGACCGCCCCGGCCTTCGAGCATTACGACGCCGCCGCGCTGCCGATCGTCTCGGCCGAGGGCAAGACCGTCCGGCTGATCGCCGGCGAGGCTTACGGCGCGCGCTCGGCCGTGCGGACCTCGACCCCGATGGTCTATGCCGACGTGACGCTCCAGGCCGGCGCCGTCCTGCCCCTCGATCCCGATTACGACGAGCGCGCGATCTACACGGTGTCGGGGGCGATCGAGATCGCCGGCGACGGTTTTGGCCCCGGCCAGCTCCTGGTCTTCCGCCCCGGCGACCGGATCAGCGTGCGGGCGACGGAGGAGGCCCGCTTCATGGTGCTGGGCGGCGAGCCGATGGACGGGCCGCGGCACCTGTGGTGGAACTTCGTCTCCTCGCGGCCCGAGCGGATCGCCCAGGCCAAGGAGGATTGGCGCCAGGGCCGGTTCGACACGGTGCCGAACGACGCCGAGTTCATCCCCCTGCCCGAGGGCCCGCCGCCGGTGCGCTATCCGTGAGAACGCGGCGGGGCCTCGGGATCGCCAGGCCCTGCCTCCAGATCCAGGCGGACACCGCCTCGCCGGGCAGACCCGATCGGTCCCGCGCCGCCTGCCTCGCCAGGACAAAGCGGCTCCGTGGTCGTCGAGCCCGAGACGAGGGGCGACAGGGGTGGGGCGGCCGCCGCACGGCAGCGAAGATCAAGGCTGCGGCATCACCAGAACATCATTCGCGATGAAACAAAATGATCGCGCGCCGACTATCGGCGATCTGGCGCGGCGCTCCAGGAATCGGGGCTGGCGCAGCCTGCAAGCCATAACGATGATACTCACACCGTGTCGCGACTGCACGTACACCAACCGCCGATGAAAGTTCAGGTGATGACGATCGGTTAGCAAAATCATAACGTGTCGCCGCGATACTGGGACAATGAGCGATGCCGCAGGGCAGGAGCCCAGTTCATGGCCGAGCCACCCATCACGAGGCGCGCGGGATATCTGCGCCCGACCGGCCTCCGGCCCCGGCGGCGGGGACGGGTGGCGGCGTACCTGACGGCCCTCGCCGCGGTGCTGGTCCTGGGCCTGCCGGCCTCCGGGTCCCGGGCCGGCGAGCCGGTGCGCCTGACGGTGGTCGGGGGCCTCGCCGGCGTCAGCCAGTACCGGCAGCTCGAGCAGCCGTTCTGGCAGACCGAGATCGGCGAGCGCACTGGCGGCCGCCTCACGGTGAGCATCCGCCCGTTCAACGAGAGCGGCCTGCGCGGCGAGGACATGCTCCAGCTGATGCGGCTCGGCGTCGTGCCGTTCGGCACGGCGCTCCTTGCCGTGGCGGCCGGCGACGAGCCCGAGCTCAACGCCGTCGACCTGCCGGCGCTCAATCCCGACATGGCGGCCCTGCGGCAGAATGTCGGGCATTACCGCGAGCACCTGCGCGAGGTGCTGCGTGAGCGCTACGGCATCGAGCTCCTCGGCGTCTACGCCTATCCGGCGCAGGTCCTGTTTTGCACCCGCAAGTTCGAGGGCCTCGCCGACCTGGCGGGCCGGCGCATCCGGACCTCGTCGGTGGGCCAGTCCGAGCTGATGGCCGCCCTCGGCGCGATGCCGGTCATCATCCCGTTCGCCGAGACGGTGGCGGCGCTCCGCGACGGCGTCGCCGATTGCGCGATCACCGGGACGCTGAGCGGCTACGAGATCGGCCTGTCGGGGGTCGCGACCCACGTCCACGCCATGGCGATCAGCTGGGGCATGTCGTTCTTCGGCGCCAACATCGCGGCGTGGCGGGCCCTCCCGGCGGACCTGCGCGACGAGGTGCGCCGGGGCGTGGCCGACCTGGAGCAGCGCATCTGGAAGCAGGCGGAGGACGACACCGCCCGCGGGCTGGCCTGCGCCACGCAGACGGCCTGCCCGGGGGCGCCGCGCAAGGCGATGACGCTCGTGCCGCTCTCCCCGCGCGACGCCGAGCGCCGCCAGCGCCTCCTCACCGAGACGGTGCTGCCGCGATGGATCGAGCGCTGCGGCGAGGCCTGCGTTGGCATCTGGAACGAGACGCTGAAGCCCGCGCTCGGGGTCACGGCGAAGGCGGAGTAGGGCTGTGGTCGGGACGGCGGTTGGCGACTGATGATGTGGCGCAGAATCAAGCTGGCGATCGCCGCCGGAACGACCCTCATCCTGCTGCTGCTGGCGGCCGGCACGGCGCTGCTGCTGCACAATGCCGACCGCACCGCCCGGCAGGCGGCGCGGGCCGGCCTCGAGCGTTCGGCCCAGGCGGTCGAGGCGGCGTTCAACCGTCAGGTGCTGCAGGTCGACGGGGCGCTCGCCAGCCTGCCCGCCCTCTTCGCCGGCTCGGCGGCCGGCGCCGCGATCACGCCGGCCGCCGCGACCCAGCTGCTGCGCGGCCTGAACTTCCAGACCCTGGCGTTCCGCGACCTCTACCTCGTCCGGGCCGACGGGACGGTCTGGGCGGCGACCCGGCAGCGGGGGGCCGGCCGGCCGCTCCCGTTCGGCATGGCGGAGTTCAACCAGACCCGGACGACCGGCTCGAGCGAGATCTTCGGCCCGGTGCGCAACCCGGTCACGGGCGACTGGTCGCTCTATGTCGGGCGCCTCACCCAGCTGCCGCAGGCCGGGGAGATCCTCGCCGTCGCGGAGGTGCCGCTGCCGGTCCTCACACGGGGGCTCGCCGAGACCGGACTCCAGCCGGGGGTCCGCGTCGCGCTGCAGCGCCGGGGCGGCCAGCTCATCGCCAGCCTGCCGCACGACGAGGTGAATATGGGCCGGGTGCAGGCCCTCAGCCTCGACGGCCTGCGGGCCGACGGGCGCACCTTCGACCTACCCGGGACGGGCGAATCCGGCCCGTCTTTCGCGGTCGTCCGGCCGACCCTGTACGGCACCATCTTCGTCGGGCTCACCGTCCCGCAGGACGTCGCCCTGGCGGACGGGCGCCGCGACCGCGTGCGGCTGCTCGCGACGACGGGCGCCGGCGCGGTCCTGATCACCGCCTTCGCGGCGGCGCTCCTCGTCGCCCTGCGCGGGCGCGAGCGGCTCGACGCCGAGCGCACCCGCGCCAACATGGTTCTGACGAACGCGATCGAGGCGATGTCGGACGGCTTCGTCATGTGGGACGAGAACGACCGCCTCGTGACCTGGAACCAGCGCTACTGCGATCTCTACGCCGCGAGCGCGCCCTTCATCGTCAAGGGGGCGCGCTTCGAGGACGTCATCCGTCAGGGCGCCGAGGTCGGGCAGTACCCGCAGGCGGAGGGGCGCATCGACGAGTTCGTGCGCGAGACGGTCGCCTGGCACCGCGCCTGCAGCGGCACGGTCGAGCGCCAGCTGCCCGGCGGGCAGTGGCTGCTGATCACCGAGCGCCGCACGGCCGACGGCTGCACCGTCGGCATCCGCACCGACATCACGGCGATGCGCGAGACCCTCGCCGACCTCGCCGCCGCCAATCAGCGCGCCAACGAGGCCGCCGAGGAGGCGATGCGGCAGAACGCGATCCTGAGCGAGCGCGAGAGCCGGATCCGCTTCCTGGCCCACCACGATCCCCTGACACGGCTGCCCAACCGCGTGCTGTTCCGCAGCGAGCTCGAGGCGGCCCTGCGGCCGGCCCCAGGGCAGGACGGCGTCGCGGTCCTGTATCTCGACCTCGACCGCTTCAAGGACGTCAACGACACGCTGGGGCACCCGGCCGGCGACGAGCTCTTGCGCCTGGTGGCGGAGCGCCTGCGGGCCTGCACCGATCACAGCCGGATCGTGGCCCGGCTCGGCGGCGACGAGTTCGCGCTGATCTGCGCCTCGCCCGACCTGCCGGCCGAGGCGGAGGCGCTGAGCCGGCACCTCATCGCCGAGATGCGCCGGCCCTTCGACGTGTTCGGCCACGCGGTCGTCACCGGCGCGAGCATCGGCATCGCGGTCGCGGCGGCGGGCGACCTCGACGGTGACACGCTGCTCAAGCACGCCGATCTCGCGCTCTACCAGGCGAAGGCCGCCGGCCGCGGCACCGCCTGCCTCTTCGCGGAGGACATGGGCGCGCGGCTGCGCGAGCGGCTCGAGATCGAGGCCGATCTGCGCGTCGCCCTCGCGAACCACCAGCTCGAACTGGCCTACCAGCCGATCTACGACATGGCGGCGGATGCCCTGTGCGGCTACGAGGCGCTGCTGCGCTGGCACCATCCGGAGCGCGGGGCGGTGAGCCCGGCCGTGTTCGTGCCGATCGCCGAGGAGACCGGGCTGATCGTCGAGATCGGCGCCTGGGTCCTGCGCCGGGCCTGCACCGATTTCGCCGCGCTGCCCCGGGGTCTGAGGATCGCCGTCAACCTCTCGCCGCTGCAGCTCGCCAGCGCCACCATCGTCGCCGACGTCACCGGCATCCTCGCCGAGACCGGCCTCGACCCGCAGCGCCTGGAGCTGGAGATCACCGAGACGGCCCTGTTCACCAAGGGGTACGAGAACAGGAAATCGCTCGAGGGCCTGCGCGCGCTGGGGGTGCGGATCGTGCTCGACGATTTCGGCACCGGCTACTCGTCGCTGAGCCACCTGCACCATTTCCCGCTCGACAAGATCAAGATCGACCGCTCCTTCGTGCAGGACATGCCCGAGCGGGCCGACAGCGCGGCGATCGTCAAGGCGCTGGCCGGCCTCGCGACCGAGCTCGGCATGTGCACCACGGCGGAGGGCGTCGAGACCGCCCGCCAGCTCGCCCTGGTGCGCGAGGCCGGCTGCACCCAGGTCCAGGGCTATCTGCTCGGGCGGCCCCAGCCGATCCTGCGCGTGCTGGAGGCGGTGGCGGCGGCGTCCGACAAGGCCGCAGGCGCGGTCCGCGGCCCGGCAGGTGTCCGGGCTGCGGGCTGAAAACCCGCTGTCTCGGAAGCTTGATCAACTTCCGAGAACAGCTCCGCAAGAATTTTTTGATCCCACCCATGACCTCATCCTGAGGTGCGAACGAAGTGAGCCTCGAAGGAGGCCTCCAGGGGCCGCAGAGATTTCTGGAGGCCTCCTTCGAGGCCAGTCGATTTCCAATCGACCGACACCTCAGGATGAGGGTGTGGGTGGGATAGATGTCGCCGGTTGGTCAAACAGTCTCTCACGCACCGCTCGCCTGGGGCAGGGCGTGCGGTCCGGCGGCCCGGCGCGGCTCGGCCGCGAGGGCGAGGAGGCCCGCGAGGGCGAGCGCACCGGCGGCGAGGAAGCTCGGCAGCGCGAAGCTGCCCGTGAGGTCGGCCAGCGCCCCGGCGATCGTTGGCGCGATGATCGAGCCGAGGCCGAACGAGGCGGTCATCACCGCGACGACCTGGCGCCGGCGGGCCCCGGCCAGGGACCGGGCGGCCATGATCCCGAGGGCCGTGATCGGCACGAAGGTCCCCCCGAGGAGCGCCGCCGCCACGACCGCGCCGCCGACGCCGGTCGCCACGACGCTGCCGACGACGCCGACGGCCTCGGCGGCGAGCGCCAGGCCCAGCGTCGGCACGACGCCGATCCGGCGGCTCAGCCAGGTCCACGACGCCACCGAGGGAACCGCCGAGACGCCGACGACGAGCCAGATCACCGATTCGAAGGGCCGCAGGTCGGGCATGGCCCGGACGATCGTCACCAGGAAGGTCGCGGTGGTGACGTAGCCGAGGCCGAAGAGGAAGTAGGAGGCGAGGAGGGCGGCGAGCGGCCGGTCGAGGGCGAGCCCGCCCCGCTCCGCGACCGGGGCGACGGCGTGGGCATCCGGCGGCACGAGCGCGCCGACCACCGGCGTGGCGAGGAGGGCGGTCAGCCCGACCGCCAGCCAGGCGCCGCGCCAGTCGGCGCCGAGCGCCCCGGCCGCGTTTACCAGGAGCGCCGAGAGGACGATGCCGGCCCCGATTCCGGAAAAATGCAGCGAGGACAGCCCGGACCGCCCCATCGTGGCGAGCCGGTCGAGGATCACCGTCGAGGCGAAGACGAGCACGAAGGCGCTCGCCACCCCACCGACGAACCGGAGCGCCAGGAAGGTCGGAACGTCGCCCGCGGCCGCCATCAGGATCGTGCTCACGGCGCTCGCGGCGAGCGATGCGACGAACCAGCGCCGCGGCGAGCCGCGCAAGGCCGGCAGCGCCGCCCCGAGCGCGCCGACGAGGTAGCCGAGCAGGTTCGCCGAGGCCAGGAGGCCCCCTTGCGCCTTGGTCAGCGCGAGGTCGGCGGCCATCGCCGGCAGGATCGGCGTGTAGGAGAAGCGGCCGATGCCCATCGCGACCGCGAGGGCGATGAGCCCGCCCACGGCGAGGCGGAGGGGGTGGATCGTGTGAGCCGGCATGCGGGAGCCTCGTCCTCGAAATAGACCCGCATTGCTGCGGATCCGATCATCGCGGCCGGGCCCCGGTGTCAGGGCCCGGTCGCCGCGATCACGCCCGGAACAGGTCGTTCACGCAGGCCTTGGCGCGGGTCTTGGCGTCGACGCGCTTGACGATGACGGCGCAGTGCAGGAGCGGGCCCGGCCAGCCGTCGGCCAGGGGCTGGCCCGGCAGCGAGCCCGGCACCACCACGGAGTAGGGCGGCACCGCGCCGCGAAAAACTTCGCCGGTCGCCCGGTCGATGATCTTGGTCGAGGCGGACAGGATGGTGCCGGCGCCGATCACCGAGCCCTCGCCGACGATCATCCCCTCGACGACGCTGCACTGCGCGCCGACGAAGCAATCGTCCTCGATGACGACCGGGCGCACCTGGCGCGGCTCGATCACCCCGCCGAGGACGACGCCGGCCGAGATGTGGACGTTGCGGCCGACCTGGGCGCAGGAGCCGACGGTGGCCCAGGAGTCGATCATCGTGCCCTCGTCGACGCGCGCGCCCCAGCTGACGAAGCTCGGCAGCAGCACGACCTTGCGGGCGACATGCGCGCTGTAGCGCACGAAGCAGCCCGGCAGGGCGCGGAAGGCGGCGGCCCGGAACTGAGCCTCGCCCCAGCCGGCGAACTTCGAGTGCTCCTTGTCCCACCAGCACGCCGCCCCCGGACCGCCCTCGACGAGCGAGTAGTCGCCGATATGGGAGGCGACCATCAGGGCGTTGATGAGCCACTCGTTGACGCGCCAGGTGCCGTCGATCTTCTCGGCGACGCGCAGGGTGCCGTCGTCGAGCCGGGCCATCGCCTCGGTCACCGCCGCACGGACCGGCCCTTCCATGCCGATATACAGCTGCTCGGGATGCGCCCATGCATCGTTGATGATCTGCGCGAGATCGACGGCGTCCTGGTTGTTGACGAGATGCATGTTCATGGCGGCGGCCCCTGGATCGTTACTAAATTCCTAACATCGGTGTTCGCATTCGTCATGACAGCCACGGGGGCGGAAGCGGCAAATTCTGCCGATTTGGATCCGTTCTTTAAAGGTTGGTTAACGATGCGGGCGGGAGCGGGCGTCTCCGTCGGCCCGAGGTCCGAAATCCCGCTCCCTCGGCCGGGACGGCGCCGGTCGTTGCCTCGCTCATGACGGTGTCCGCCGCAGTCGAATGGACGCGACGGCGATGTTCGCCGGGGGGCTTCGTCCCGGTGTCGGCGCATCCAAACCGAAGGGTGCCGGATCAGGCGGGTTTCAGGCCGAAATCGTAGGCGAGGTGCCGGAAGGGCCGTTCCATCGCCCGCCCGTCCGGTGCCGGTCCCGCCGGATGCTCGGCGAATTCAGCGATCAGCGAGGTCTTGACCCCGAACACCGCGTCCGATTCGAGCCACGGGCTGTCGGCGGCGAAAACGTGGGTGATCAGCGTCTCGTGGCCGGGCGCCGCGATCATGAAATGCACGTGCGCCGGCCGGTTCGGGTGGCGGCTGGTGGCGTTCAGCATCTCGCCGACCGGCCCGTCGGCGGGGATCGGGTACCAGGCCGGCATGACGGTCCAGAAGTGGAAGCGGCCTTGCGCATCCGTGCGGAACCGCGCCCGGCCGGCGAGCCCGCCGAGCGCATCGAGCTGCTGCACGTCGTAAGAACCGTCGTCGTCGGCGTGCCAGACATCGACGGTGGCGCCGGCGAGCGGCTTTCCCTCCGCGGACGCGACCGAGCCGGTGACGAGGAGCGGCGTGCCCTCGAGCGGGCCGGCGATGTTCGCGCCGTTCGGCCGCTCCGGCGCCTCCTCGACGTAGAAGGGGCCGAGCACCGTGGTCTCGGTCGCGCCCTCGGGCATCCGGTGGTTGATCGCGTCGACCAGCATCGAGACGCCGAGCGTGTCGGACAGGAGGATGAATTCCTGCCGGTGCTGGTCGCATCGCTGCCCGGTACGGGTCAGGAAGGCGATGCCGGCCTGCCACTCCTCGAAGGTCAGGTCGACCTCGCGCACGCAATCGTGCAGGTGGCGCACGAGGCTCGTGAGGATCGCCTTCAGGCGCGGGTCCGGCGTCTCGGCGAAGCGGTCGACCACGGCCTGCGTGATGGTGTGCTCGTTGAAATCGCGCATCGGCGACTCTCCCGTCTTGGGCGTTTCCCTGGGCGTTTCCCGGGCGTTTCCCGCTCTGGCGCAGTCCCGCGCCCGCCCATGGATCTTACACGCCGGAATCCGGACGCCGCCCGCGCCTCAGCCGAACGTGAAGGCGTAGACCCGGATGCCGGGACGGTGGAAGCGGATCGCGAAGGTGCGCTCGCGCACCGGGCCGGACTGGCGGACGAGCTGGTACAGCCGCGCCGCCGAGACGGTTCCGACGCCGTCCGGTCCGGCATCGACGCCGTGATCCGCCCCGGGCGGCGCGCCGTCGAGGGTCACCTCGAAGCCGACGGGCCGCCCGTCCGGTCCGGGTCCGGCGACGAGGTGGAGGTCGCGGGCCCGGAAGCGGTAGGTCACGCTCCCGTCCGGTTCGGCGAGGCGGGCGTATTCGGGTTCGACGGCCCAGGTGCCGGACAGCGACCACGCGTTCAGCCCCGGCCGGCCGGCGGTGTAGGTGCGCGGACCGGGCGCCAATCCTTCCGGCGAGGCGAAGGTCTCGGCCTTGTCCGAGCCGAGATAGGTCTCGGCGGATCCGAGATGGACGAGATCGGGCGCGGCCTCGATGCCGGCGGCGCGCGGCCGCGGCGCGGATTCCTCGGCGGCACGCCGACCCGCGGCCTCGGCCAGGAGGTCGCGGATGGCGGCTTCCGACCGGTCGTAGCCGCCCTCGCCGAACTGATGGTGGCGGATGCGGCCGTCCGCGTCGACCACGTAGAGGGCCGGCCAATAGGCGTTGCGCAGGCCGCGCCAGATCCGGAAGGCGTTGTCGACCGCCACCGGATAGGGCAGCGCGAAGCGCCGGATCGCCGCGGCGACGGTGTCGACGTCGTGCTCGAAAGCGAATTCCGGCGCGTGGACGCCGATCACCGCGAGGCCCTGCGCCCGGTACCGTTCGGCCCAGTCCCGCAGGTAGGGGAGGGTGCGGATGCAATTGATGCAGGACGAGGTCCAGACATGGACCAGCACCACTCGCCCCCGCAGGCCCTCGACCGATTGCGGTTCCCCGTTGAGCCAGTGCGTGGCGCCCGACAGGCTCGGCAGGTGGCCCTCGACCGGCCATGCGCTGCGCGTCGGGCCCCCGGCCGGATCGGCCCGGGCGGGCTCGACCCGCAACGCCGCCAGGAGCGCGTCCTCCGCGGCGATCGTGCCCGCCCCGGGATAGCGCGCCAGCCACTCCGCATCGGCCCCGAGGGCGGCCGCGGCGAGCACCGCCAGCATGGCGGCCCCGGCGAGCCGGCGCAGCCCCTCGCCGAGCCCGAGATGCGGGCGGAGCCGGGCGGCGAGCGCAGTGCCGAGCCGCGCCGCACCGGCCAGAGCGGTCGCGGCCCCCGAGGCGTAGGCGGCGAGCAGCGCCGTACTCTGCCAGCCCGGTCCGTTCAGGGCCGCGCCGGTCAGGACGAGGCCGAGGATCGGCCCGGCGCAGGGTGTCCACAACAGGCCCGTTGCGGCGCCGAGGCCGACGGATCCCAGAACCCCATCCGGAGTGGCCGTGCGTCGCGCGAGGACCTCGCCGAGGCGCGAGAGCGGCCGGTGCAGCCACGCCGCGGTGCGCCGCGACAGGAGCGAGACCGCGAAGAACGCGAGCAGGCCGAAGGCCAGGACGCGGCCGGCGGTGCCGAACCGCGCCACGGCGGTGCCCCCGATGGCGGCGAGCCCCGCCGCCGCGACGAAGGCCCCGCCGAGGCCGAGGAGGAACGGCAGCGTGCCGGAGAGGAAGGGCCGGCCTCCCTGCGCGAGGACGAAGGGCATTACCGGCACGATGCAGGGGCTGAGGATGGTCAGCACGCCCGCGAGATAGGCGGCGAGAACGAGGGTCACAGGCGGCTCCGTCTGATTCCGGAGATCCTCTCACCAGCCCCGCATGTCCCGCCTATGTGCGGCGCACTGCTTCCTTGTATCGGTCTGTAGCGATCGCGGGGCCGCGCCTCGGGACGAGGCCCGGTCCGCTACAGGGTGTTACCGGGACCGGCTCGCCGGAGGGGCGCGGCCCCGCTATCCCGGGGGAGGGGCATCGGAGGGGGCATTGGAGCACATCGATCACGTGCTGGTCGTCGACGACGACCGCGATATCCGCGAGATGGTCTCGGGCTATCTCCGGAAGAACGGCCTGCGGGTGAGCCTCGCTGCCGATGGCCGGCAGATGCGCGCCTTCCTCGACGCGGACCGGGTCGACCTCGTCGTGCTCGACATCATGATGCCGGGCGACGACGGCCTCGTCCTGTGCCGGGAACTGCGGGTGGGCCGGCACAGGACGACGCCGGTCCTGATGCTGACGGCGCGCAGCGACGAGACCGACCGGATCGTCGGCCTGGAGATGGGCGCGGACGACTACCTGGTGAAGCCGTTCTCGGCCCGCGAGCTGCTCGCCCGGATCAAGGCCGTCCTGCGCCGCACCCGGATGCTGCCGCCCAACCTCCAGGTGACGGAAGCCGGCCGGCTCGTCGCCTTCGGGGATTGGCGGCTCGACACCACCGCCCGCCACCTGATCGACGCGGCCGGGACGGTCGTGCCCTTGAGCGGCGCCGAGTACCGGCTGCTGCGCGTCCTGCTCGACCACCCCCAGCGAGTGCTCTCGCGCGACCAGCTCCTCAACCTGACGCAGGGCCGCGAGGCCGAGCTGTTCGACCGCTCGATCGACCTCCTCGTCAGCCGCCTGCGCCAGCGCCTGCGGGACGACGCCCGCGAGCCGGCCTACATCAAGACCGTGCGCAGCGAGGGCTACGTCCTCGCGATGCCCGTCGTCATCGCGCAGGCGCGCGAGGAATGAGGGGTCTGCCCAAGCGGATGTCGCAAAAGGGGCCGCCGGGTTTGCGAAAAAAATCTGCGATGCGACAGCAGCCGAAGCGGACGACGCGATGGCGTGCCAACGCAAGTCTGCCGAGCAGCCTGCGCAGCCGGCTCTTCCTGATCCTGCTCGCCGGGCTCCTGTGCGGGCAGGGGCTCGCCTTCGCGATCATGCTCCTGGAGCGGGACCAGTCGGCGCGGGCGGTGATGCTGACGACGCTCCAGCGCGACGTCGCCGTGGCGGTCGCCCTGCTCGACCGGCTTCCTCCCCTCGAGCGGGCCGGGTGGCTGCCGCTCCTCGACCGGCCGACCTACCGCTACGCGCTCGGTCCCGGCGCACCGGGCGACGCCGCCCTTACCGAGCGGGCGCGGATGATCGCGGACGAGATCCGCGCCGCCCTGGAGCCGCGCTTCTCCGTGCGGTTCGACGCGGTGCCGGGGCCGGACGAGCGGCTGCAGGGGCACGTCGTGCTCGCCGACGGCGCGACCCTGACCATCGACGTGCGGCCGGCGCGGCGCGCGGTCGCGTCGTGGCTGCCGGTCGCGCTGGCGGTGCAACTCCTCGTGCTCGGCGCCTGCGTCTGGCTCGCCGTCCGGCTGGCAGTTCGCCCGCTCACCCGGTTCGCCGAGGCCGCCGACCGGCTCGAGCCCGGCCGGCCGGCGATCCGCTTCGCCGAAGAAGGGCCGGACGAGGTCGCGCGCGCGGGAAAAGCCTTCAACGCGCTCCAGGCCCGCATCGCCCGACACCTCGACGAGCGCGTGCGCATCCTGGCGGCGATCTCCCACGACCTCCAGACCCCGATCACCCGGATGCGTCTGCGGGTCGAGACCGGCGCCGAAGGACCCGACCAGGAGCGGCTGCTCCACGACCTCGCCGTGATCGAGGCGCTGGTGCGCGAGGGCATCGCCTATGCCCGCAGCGTGCACGGCGACGTCGAGCCGCCGGCCCGCCTCGACCTGCGCGCCTTCATCGAGAGCCTCGTCTTCGACTACCAGGATGACGGGCGGGACGTGACCGTCACCGCCCTGGCCGACGCCACGGTGACCACCCGTCCGCAGGCCCTGCGGCGCATCCTCGCCAACCTGATCGACAACGCCCTGCGCTACGCCGGCGGGGCGGAGATCGCCGTTGCGGTGCGCGACGGGCGGATCGCCATCGCGGTGCTCGATCGCGGTCCCGGCATTCCGGCGGACCAGCTCGCGGCGGTGCTCCTGCCCTTCGTGCGGCTGGAGGAATCGCGCAGCCGAGACACCGGCGGCACCGGCCTCGGCCTCGCCATCGCCGAGCAGCTCGCCGCCGCGATCGGCGGCAGCCTCACCTTACGCAACCGCGACGGCGGCGGGCTCGACGCCACGGTCACTCTCGGCTGAGGCGGTGCGGGGCGATGATCGGCCCGCGCGTGAGCCCCGCAATCCGTCGTGTGCCTTGCCCGATCGCATCACGGTCGCTGCAGACATGGGCCGCGCGAGCTGTCTACTCTCCCCCTTTCCCGGATCTCCTTCCACTTTGTTGCACTCGTCCGGGAACGGGGTGGGCATGACGATGCGAAGCGGGTCAAGATCGCTGTGGTGACACACGAATGGGTCGAGCCCGCGCCCGCCGCACCCGGGGGACACGACCCCGCACACCGTACATGTGCTTACAAAATCGACCTTCGCGCACACATGCGGCACAACAACCGGCGGCTTAGTGCCGGCATCGACGTGGCAACGACCGTCGCCCGGGATTCGTCGGGAAGACGAGCGGATCGTTCGCGTCCTGATCGGGGTCGTCACATGGATCACGCAGTCGAACCGGCGCGCCGCCGGCTCCTCGGACAACTCGGTGCCGTGCTCGCCGCCGGCACGGTCGCCGCCATCTTGCCAGCCGCGGCGCAGGGCGTCGCCTCTCCGGAGCCCGCCGCGGCGTTCGGCCCGCTGAAGCGGGTCCGGGCCGGTGACCTCGACGTCGCCTACGTCGAGGCGGGCCCGGCGGAGGGCCGGCCGGTCCTGCTCCTGCACGGCTGGCCCTACGACATCCACTCCTACGCCGAGGTCGCGCCGATGCTGGCGCGGGCGGGCTACCGGGTGCTGATCCCGTACCTCCGGGGCTACGGCGCGACCCGCTTCCTCTCGGAGGCGACGCCGCGCAACGGCCAGCAGGCGGCCCTCGCTCACGACGCGGTCGCCTTCCTCGATGCGCTGGGCGTCGAGCGGACGCTCGTGGCGGGCTATGATTGGGGGGCGCGCACAGCCTGTATCCTCGCGGCCCTGTGGCCGGCGCGGTGCCGGGCCCTCGTCTCGGTGAGCGGCTACCTCATCGGCAGCCAGCAGGCGAACGCGATGCCGCTGCCGCCCAAGGCCGAGCTGCAATGGTGGTACCAGTTCTACTTCGCCACCGAGCGGGGGCGCGAGGGCTATGCCCGCTACACCCGTGACTTCGCCCGCCTGATCTGGGAGCTCGCCTCGCCGCGATGGCGGTTCGACGACGCCACCTTCGCCCGCTCGGCTCCGGCCTTCGACAATCCCGACCACGTCGCGGTCTCGATCCACAATTACCGCTGGCGCCTCGGCCTGGCGCAGGGCGAGGGTCGGTTCGACGAGACCGAGCGCAAGCTCGCCGCCTTCCCGACCATCGCGATCCCGACGATCACGCTCGAGGGCGACGCGAACGGCGCGCCCCATCCCGACCCCGCCGCCTACGCCAAGAAATTCACCGGACGCTACGCGCACCGCACGCTCACCGGCGGCATCGGGCATAACCTTCCGCAGGAGGCGCCGCAGGCCTTCGCGCAGGCCGTGGTGGACGTCGATGGCGTTTGACCGGCCCTCCCTCCTCCTGGCGATACCGCTGTTGGCCGTACCGCTCTTGGCTGCCGCCTGCCTCGGCCTGGGCGCGGCGGCCGGTGACGCAGCAAAGCCGACTTCGCCGATCTACGGCGTCACCGTCCCGGACGGTTTTCGCGATTGGCGCCTGATCGCGCCGGCGCTCGAGGACGCGCCGCTCGACGAGCTGCGGGCCGTCGTCGGCAACGACCTCGCGGTGAGGGCTTTTCGCGATGGCACGCTGCCGTTCCCGGACGGCGCCGTCCTGGTGAAGCTCGCCTGGCGCCGGATGCGCTCGCCCGATTTCGACACGGCGACGGTCCCGGGCCCCGCCACGACCGTGCAGGTCATGGTCAAGGACGCGGCGCGCTACCCCGCGACGGGCGGCTGGGGCTTCGGCCGCTTCATCGACGGCAAGCCGGTCGATGCAGGCCAGCACGAGACCTGCTTTGCCTGCCACGAGACGCGGGTGAAGGCGCGCGACTTCGTCTTCACCCGCTACGCGCGGTGAGAGGTGACGGCGAGCCGTCGCGATTGCTCAGACACCTGTTCGACCGGTTGATTGTATCCCACCCACACCCTCATCCTGAGGTGCTGCTGCTTGCAGCAGCCTCGAAGGAGGGCTCCAGGGATCGCAAAGACTTCTGGAGGCCTCCTTCGAGGCTCACTGCGTTCGCACCTCAGGATGAGGTGTTGGGTGGGATAAACTATATCGATCACTGTAACGGGCTCTCTCACGCGGCCGCGGGACCCTCACTCGGCACCGCATCGGCCCGCTGGCGGGTGCGGCCCTGAGTCCGATCCGATTGTATCGCCCCCGCGAGCACCCGGGCGACGTGGACCGCCTCGCGGCCGAGCCCGTCGCGGATCTGGTGGCGGCAGCTCGTCCCGTCGGCGACGACGATGTCGTCGGGGCCGGCGGCGCGCAGCGCCGGGAACAGCGCGAGCTCGGCCATGGCGCGGGACATGTCCTGCGTGTCGGCCCGGTAGCCGAAGGCGCCGGCCATGCCGCAGCAGCCCGACTCGATCACCCGTACATCGAGCCCCGGCACCGCGCGCAAGACCGCCTCGACCGCGCCCATCGCCCCGAAGGCCTTCTGGTGGCAATGGCCGTGCAGGTGCGCGACCCGCCCGCCCTGATCCGCGAGGGGCAGGGCGACGCGGGCCTCCGCCAGGTCGGCGGCCAGGACCTCCTCGAACAGCAGGGCGGCCCCGGCGAGCGCCCGGGTCTCCCCGTCCGGCAGGAGCGCCGCGAACTCGTCGCGAAACGTGAGCAGGCAGGCTGGTTCGAGCCCGACGATCCGGGCGCCTTCCCGCACGAAGGGCAGGAGCGCGTCGCGGGTGCGGCGGGCCCCGGCCCGGGCGCGGTCGGTATCGCCGGTCGCCAGGTAGGTGCGCCCGCAGCAGAGCGGCCGCGCGCCGCCGGTCCCGACCCGGTGGAGCCGGTAGCCGGCGGCGCGCAGCACGGTCTCGGCGGCCTCCATCGTCTCGCGCTCGAAGGCGCGGTTGAAGGTGTCGCCGAACAGGACGAGGTCGAGGCCGTCGCCCGCGACGTCGGCGGTGCGCGCGATCCGGCCCGTCTCGCGCCAGGGCCGGCGCCAGCGCGGCAAGGGGCGCGCGGCGGAGAGACCCAGCACTCGCTCCGACAGGCGCGCGAGCGCCGGCACCCGGTCGCGCAGGTTGAGGAGGGGGGCGAGCGCGGCCGCCGCGCCCGCATAGGCCGGCAGATGGGCGAGCACGCGCTCACCGAGCGAGCGCCCGTGACGGGCATGGTAGTGGTGCAGCACCTCGATCTTCATCCGCGCCATGTCGACGCCGGTCGGGCATTCGCGGCGGCAGGCCTTGCAGGAGACGCAGAGATCGAGCGCGCGCTTCGTCTCGGGCGCGGTGAGCGCGTCCGGCCCGAGCTGGCCCGACAGGGCGAGGCGCAGGGTGTTGGCGCGGCCCCGCGTCAGGTGCTCCTCGTCCCGGGTGACCCGGTAGGACGGGCACATCGCCCCGCCGGCGAGCTTCCGGCAGGTGCCGTTGTTGTTGCACATCTCGACCGCGCCGCCGAGACCGCCCCAGTCCGACCAGTCGAGAGCGGGAGCCGGCGCCGTGATGCGATAAGTCTCGGAGAACCGCATCAGGCTGCGGTCGTCCATCCGCAGCGGCCGGACGATCTTGCCGGGATTGAGCCGGTTGTCCGGATCGAAGGCGTCCTTCACCGCCTCGAAGGCGCGGGCGAGGCGGAGCCCGAAGAGCGGCTCGACGAACTCGGAGCGCGAGATGCCGTCGCCGTGCTCGCCCGAATACGAGCCCTTGAAGCGGCGGACCAGCTCCGACGTTTCCTCGGCGATCGCCCGCATCGTGGCGACGTCGCCGGCGCGCTTCAGGTCGAGGATCGGGCGCACGTGCAGGCAGCCGACCGAGGCGTGGGCGTACCAGGTGCCGGTGGTGCCGTGGCGGGAAAAGCACGCCGTGACCGCGTCAGTGTAGTCGGCGAGGTGCTCGAGCGGGACGGCGCAATCCTCGATGAACGACACCGGCTTGGCGTCGCCGCGCATCGACATCATGATGTTGAGGCAGGCCTCGCGCATCTCCCAGACCGTCCGCTGGCGGGCCGGCTCGCGCACCTCCACCACCGCATCGGGAAAGCCGTGATCGGCCATGCAGGCATCGAGGCGGCGCAAGCTCGCCGCCAGAGCCGCGGAATCCTCGCCCGCGAACTCGACGAGGAGCAGGCAGTCGGGGTGACCCCTCGTGATGTCGGCGAGCGTCGCGCGGAAGAGCGGAATGTCGGCGCCGAGCACCAGCACGTTGTTGTCGACGAGCTCGACCGCCGCGGGCCCGAGCGCCACCAGGGCCGGCACCGTCTCCATCGCCGCGCGGAAGGAGGGGAAGTGGCACACCCCCATCGCCCGGTGGGCGGGCAGCCGCGCGAGCTTCAAGGTCACGGCGGTGGTCGCCGCGAGCGTCCCCTCCGAGCCGACGAGAAGGTGGGCGAGGTTCGGGCGATCCCCGAGCAGCGCGTCGAGGTTGTAGCCGCCGACCCGGCGCTGCACCTGCGGGAACATCCGGGCGATCTCGTCGCGCTCGGCATCCGCCAGCGCCAGCATGCGGTGCGACAGGTCCTCGATTCCCGACACCGCCTGCGCGGAGAGACGGAACGGGGTCCCGTCGGCCATAAGCCCGTCGAGGCCGAGCACGTTGTCGACCATCTTGCCGTAGAGCAGCGAGCGGGCGCCGCAGGCATTGTTGCCGGCCATGCCGCCGATCGTGCAGCGGCTCGCCGTCGAGGGCTCGACCGGGAAGAACCAGCCGTCGGCCTTGAGCCGCGCGTTCAGGCGCTCCAGCACCGTGCCGGGCTCGACCGTCACCGTGCCGGCCTCCGCATCGTAGGCGAGCACCCGGTCGAGGTGGCGGGCGCAATCGACCACGATGCCGTCGCCGATCGGCTGCCCGTTCTGCGAGGTGCCGCCGCCGCGCAGGATCACCGGCACGCCCTGGCTCGCCGCGACCGCGAGCACGGCCGCGACGTCGTCGGTGCTTCGCGGCAGGACCACGGCGCGGGGAACGATCTGGTAGATCGAGGCATCCGCGGCGTAGCGGCCGCGGTCGAAGCGGCCGGTCAGCACCTCGCCCGAGACGGCGCCGCGCAGGGCCCGTTCCAGAGGTCTCCCCGGGGTGGTGCTTCCGCCAGTGGCGCCGACAGGGTCCAGGGTCCCGTGCATCGCGGCCTCCCGTCATGCTCTGGCGGCGCTGACGGATGCCGGCGCCGCCGCCTCCGTGCCGGTTCGCGGACGGCCTACATCGCCCGCTTCGGCGCGGCTTGCAGGAAATCCTGGAGCTGCTGCTTGTAGAATTTGGCGAAGCCCGTGGTGCCGTGGCCGCTGGTCTCGGTGCTGGCCGGGATCAGGTACAGGCGGCCGTTCTTCAGGCGCTTCATCTCGCGCTCCATGATCCCCGTCTCGGGCGGGTTGCGCTCGTCATCCGCCGAGTTGATGGCGAGCACCGGCGCCTCGATCGCCCCGAGGCCCGGGGAGGGATTGTAGCCGCGCGACGAATCCCACTGGTAGATGTAGTCGTTGGCGTCGGCGTTGAACGGCGCCGCCAAGCGGGCATCGACGAGCTTGTCGGCGAGGTCCCCGGTCGGCCCCTGCTTCTGCAGCGCCAGCGTGCCGCCGCTGGTGGCCAGCGCGAAGAACACGTTGGCGACCCGCAGGGCGGGCGGCTGGGCCGTATACTCGCCGTTCGCGTAGGTCGGGTCGCGCCGGATCGTCTCGGTCAGGAGTCGGCGCAGCATCCAGTTGCGGCTGCCCATCTCGCTCGGCTGCGAGGCCATCGGCACGAGGGCATCCATGAAGCCGGGATGCTTCACGCCGAGGATCCAGGCATGCATGCCGCCCATCGAGTTGCCGATGATCAGGCGGACGTGCTTGAGGCCGAGATGCTCCGTGATCAGCCGGTACTGCGCTTCCGCCATGTCATCGTAGTTGTAGCGCGGGAACGTCGCCTTCATCCCGTCGGACGGCTTGGAGGATCGGCCGTGGCCGATCGCGTCCGGCAGGATGATGTAGTGCCTGGCCGCGTCGAGCGGCTGGCCGGGACCGAACAGCTCGCCGGCGAATCCGGGCGTCAGCATGCTCGCCGCCGAACCGGTGGTGCCGTGCAGGACGACCACCGGCTCGCCCTTCGGATCGCCGATCGTGGTGTAGTGCAGCCGCAGCTCCGGCAGCACGTCGCCGGTGTGGAACTTGAAGTCCTTGATCGTCCAGTCGCCCTCGCGGGGCGCCGGATAATCCGCGGCGAGTGCCGCGAGCGCGAAGAACGACAGGGCCGCGGCCGCCGTCGCGGTCCGCAGCACATTCAAGACTCTCATCCGGCGTCCCTCGCAGCATTGATTTTATCGTTGGTGTCGGGGGCGAGTATTGCGCCCCGGGCGCCACGGGGCAACAGGCGCGGCCCCCGAGCCCGCGCTTGGTCGTCACGCCGGATGTATCGCCGGCCACCAAAGCCCAGCGAACCGAAGTCCGAGATCGGCTATGCCTGTCCCGCCGGGTGGTCCGCCGCGATCCCCGGAGCGTCCCGTTCCGAGAGTGGCGAACCATGAACGACGATCCGCGCAGCCACGGCCTCTGGGAGTGCTCGGCTCCCCCGGCCCCGCCGACGACGCCCCTCGACGGGCGGAAGGCGGTCGACGTGGCGATCGTCGGCGCCGGCTTCACCGGCCTGTCCGCCGCGCTCCACCTCGCGCAGGGCGGTGCCCGCGTCGCACTCCTCGAAGGGGTCGAGATCGGGTTCGGCGGCTCTGGCCGGAATGTCGGCCTCGTCAATGCCGGGATGTGGGTCATGCCCGACGATCTGCCGGGCGAGCTCGGGCCGCTCTACGGCACGCGCCTCCTCGACCTCCTCGGAGGAGCGCCGGCGGACGTCTTCGCGCTCGTCGAGCGGCACGGGATCGCCTGCGAGCCCGAGCGGCAGGGCACTTTGCACTGCGCCGTCGGCCCGGCGGGCCTCGCCGAGGTCAAGGAACGCGCCCGCCAGTGGCAGGCGCGGGGCGCCCCGGTCCGGCTCCTCGACGCGGAGGAGACCGCCCGGATGGTCGGCACCCGGGCCTATGCGGGCGCGCTCCTCGACGCCCGGGCCGGCACGATCCAGCCGCTCGCCTATGCCCGCGGGCTCGCGGGCGCCGCGATCGCGGCCGGGGCCCGGATCCATACCCGAAGCCCAGTCGTCGCCGCGACCGACGACGACGCGTGCTGGCGCCTCGACACGCCGCAGGGGAGCGTCGCGGCGGCCCACGTCATCGTGGCGACCAACGCCTATACCAGCGCGGTCTGGCCGGAAATCCGGACCGAACTCGTCCACCTGCCATACTTCAACATGGCGACCGCGCCCTTGAGCGACAACCTGCGCCGCTCGATCCTGCCCGAGCGCCAGGGCGCGTGGGACACGAAGAGCGTGCTCAGCTCGTTCCGGTTCGACTGCCAGGGGCGGCTCGTCTTCGGCAGCGTCGGGGCCCTGCGCGGTCCGGGCCTGGCGATCCACCGCGGCTGGGGCCGGCGGGCGCTTGCCCGGCTGTTTCCGCAGCTCGCGGGCGTGCCGTTCGAGACCGAGTGGTACGGCCAGATCGGCATGACCGCCAACAACCTGCCGCGCTTCCACCGCCTGGGGCGCAACGTGATCGCGTTCAGCGGCTATAACGGCCGCGGCATCGCGCCCGGCACGGTCTTCGGCCGCTGCCTCGCGCGTCTCGTGCAGGGGGAGATCGGCGAGGGCGACCTGCCGCTTCCGGTCACCGATCCGGTGGCGGCGCCGCGGCGGCGGCTGAAGGAGGCCGCTTACGAGGTGGGCGCCCAGCTCGCGCACCTGACGGAGGCGCGGTTCTGAGACGCCGTCCGGCGTGCGGGATCGGCCCCCACGCGGCGCAGCGCACCGCGCGGGGGCCGCCGGTCAGGCCGTGTGGTGCGTCTCGGCGAGGGCGTAGACCGGCGTGTCCAGCCCCTCCATCCGGGCCTTCAGCTGCAGGGCGAGGTAGAGCGAGTAGTGGCGCGACTGGTGCAGGTTGCCGCCGTGGAACCACAACGCCTCCTGCCGGGTCGGCTTCCACATGTTGCGCAACTCGCCCTCCCAGGGCCCCGGATCCTTGGTGGTGGCGGAGCCGAGGCCCCAGCACTTGCCGACCTTATCGGCGACTTCCTGGCTGATGAGCCGGGCCGCCCAACCGTTCATCGAGCCGTAGCCGGTGGCGTAGACGATCACGTCGGCGGGCAGCCGTGTGCCGTCCTCCAGCAAAACCGCATCCTCGGTGATTTCTTTCACCTTGCCGTGCGCCAGCTTGATCTTGCCGTCGGCGATCAGGTCGGAGGCGCCGACGTCGATGTAGTAGCCCGAGCCGCGCCGCAAGTACTTCATGAACAGGCCCGACTCGTCGTCGCCGAAATCGAGCTTGAACCCGGCCTTCTCGAGACGTCCGTAGAAATCGGCGTCGCGCTTCTTCGCCTCCTCGTACACCGGCACGTGGAACTCGTGCATGATGCGGTAGGGCACCGAGGCGAAGATCATGTCCGCCTTGTCGGTGGTGATGCCCTTGGCGAGCGCCTCCTCCGAGTAGAGGCCGCCGAGCGCCAGCTCCATCAGCGTGTCCGACTTGACGATATGGGTCGAGGAGCGCTGCACCATCGTGACGTCGGCGCCGTTCTCGTAGAAGTCGGCGCAGATGTCGTGGGCCGAGTTGTTCGAGCCGATCACCACCGCGCGCTTGCCGCGATAGGCCTCGCCGCCGGGGTGCCGGCTCGAATGGTGGCTCTCGCCCCGGAAGCGCTCCATGCCGGGATAGGTCGGCAGGTTCGGCACGCCGGACATGCCGGTGGCGAGCACGAGCTGCTTGGGCCGCAACGTCAGCCGCTCGCCGTCACGGGTGAGCGCGACCTCCCATTCCCCGGCGGCCTCGTCGTAGCGCGCGGAATGGACTTCCGTCTTCGACCAGTAGTTCAGCTCCATGACCTTCGTGTACATCTCCAGCCAGTCGCCGACCTTGTCCTTGGCGGCGAAGACCGGCCAGTGATCGGGGAAGGGCAGGTAGGGCAGGTGGTCGTACCAGACTGGGTCGTGCAGGTGCAGCGACTTGTAGCGGCTGCGCCACTGGTCGCCTGGACGGCCGTGCTTGTCGACGATCAGGGCCGGCACGCCGAGGCGCTTGAGCCGGGCGCCGAGCGCGATGCCGCCCTGGCCGCCGCCGACCACGAGCGCGTAGGGCTGGCGGGTGCGGCCGAGCTCGGCCTCCTCGTCGCGCCGCCGCTCCGACCACGAGCGCCGCCCAGGTTCGACGCCGTGATGCACGCCCCGCTCGCGCCGCTGACCCCCCGGCTCCTCGTGTCCCTTGAGTTCCCGCGCTGCGGTCAGCAGCGTCCAGGCCTCCTCGCCCTTCAGGCGCAGGTAGCCGCGCCCGCGCAAGGTCGCGGTCTCGAAGGCGATCCAGGCCTCGGTGACGCCGTCCGCCTCGCTGGCCGCCTCCTCCAGGGTGAAGCTGCCCGGCGAGACGGCGCCGAGCTGCGCCTCCAGCATGTCGCGGATCGCCCCGCTTCCCTCCATCGTGGTGATGTTCCAGGTGAAGGCGACGAGGTCGCGCCAGAAGCAGGTCTCGGCGAACAGTTCCGCGGCTCCCGCGGCATCGCGCGCCTTGAGGGCGGCCTCGAACCGGTCGAGCCAGGCGATCACCCGCGCGTCCGCGGGCGACAGACGCTCGACGTCCCGAACCATGGCGTCCATGGGGTTTCCTCCTTGTGTTATGCGGGGAGGGTTGCGCAAGCGGTGTGCCAGGGTGCGAAGATGGCGGGACGTCGTCCCTCTCGGCGATTATCACGAGTATTTCGAGCCATATCCTGCTCGCAACCTCATCCTGAGATGTCAGTCGATCGAAGATCGACTGACCTCGAAGGAGGCCTCCAGACATCGCAGCGGTATCTGGAAGTCTCCTTCGAGGCTCGCATACGCTCGTACCTCAGGATGAGGTCGTGAGTAGGAGGAATGGTGTCAGATTGTTCGCGAAGATCCTCTCAGTCGTCGCGCCGTCGTCGGTTTTTGGCTCGGACAGAATAAGAGTTCGCCGCCCCACCTGTGGCGCCACACCTGTGGCGCGGGACCGGCCCCGCCACAGGTGACGCATCCCCTCATCCCCCGTGGTTCGGCGAGACGAGCCCCAGCTTGCGCATGCGCCGATGCACGGTGGAACGGTCGAGCCCGAGGTCGCGGGCGACCGCCGAGACGTTCCAGGCGCGCCGGCGCAGGGCCGCATCCAGCGCGTCGTCGCCGGTCGGGGCCGTGGTGGGCGGGGAGGTCCCGGCATCGCCGGACAGCACCGTGGGCGGCAGGTCGGACAGGCCGATCTCCGGCCCCTCGGCCACCGCGCAGGCATAGTCGAGCGCGCTGACGAGTTCCCGCACGTTGCCGGGCCAGGCATGTCGTGCGAGCGCCGCACTGGCCTCGGCCGAGAGGCGGGGGGCACCGGCGCGTCCCGCGAGCAGCCGCGCCGTGAGCGCCGGCAGGTCGGCGCGCTCGCGCAAGGGCGGCAGGACGAAGCGGGCCCCGGCCAGCCGGTACAGCAGGTCCTCGCGAAAGCGGCCCTCCCGCACCAGGGCGGCGAGGTCGCGATGCGTCGCGGTGATCACCCGGATGTCCACCGCCTGCGGCGCCGCGGCGCCGACCGGCGTCACCTCGCGCTCGGCGAGCACCCGCAGGAGACGGGTCTGGGCGGAGAGCGGCATGTCGCCGATCTCGTCGAGGAACAGCGTGCCGCCGTTGGCCCGCTGCACCAGCCCGATCCGGCCCTTGGCCGCCGCGCCGGTGAAGGCGCCCGGCTCGTGGCCGAACAGCTCGGATTCGATCAGGGTTTCGGGGAGAGCCGCGCAATTGACCGCGAGGAAGGATTTCGCGGCGCGGGAGGACGCCCGGTGCAGCGACCTGGCGAAGAACTCCTTGCCGGTGCCGGTCTCGCCGCCGACGAGCAGGCTCACCCCCGCCTCGAACAGGCGCGAGGCCTGCCGGGTCATCGGACCGAGCGTTACATCATCCGCGAGGGCGGGCGGCCGGGCCGGCTGCTTCGTGCGGGCGGGCGTCCGGGCCGGGACCTCCGCCGGCTCCAGCGCCAGGGCGTAGAAACGCTCGCCGCCGCGCAGGCGCAGCACCCGCCGCTCGACCGGCACCGCCCGGGTGAAACGCGGCAGGTCGTCGACCGAGGCCTCGAACAGGGCGTCGAGGCGCAGGCCCAGGCCGGCGTGGTGGAGGTCGGAGGACCTGCGCGGGCGGTGCAGCGCCCGGTCGATCAGCGCCCGCGCCCTGCTGTTGAAGCCGAGGATGCGCCCGCCCGCATCGACCGCGAGCGCCAGCTCGGGCTCGATGTCGGCGAATTCGGGCGAGCGCGACAGGTGGAGAATCCACTCGCGCCGGAAGCCGTTATGCAGGCTCGCGGTCTCGATGCGGTGGGCGAAGGAGGTGACGAGCTGGAGCGCGAGGTGCTGGCTCGCCTTCGGCGCCGGCGCCTGCAGCGCCGAGATGTCGAGGACGGCCGCGAGCGTCCCGTCGGCGGCGTAGACCGGGGCGGCCGTGCAGGTGAGCCCGATATGGTCGCCGGCGAAATGGTCGTCGAGATGGACCGACAGGGCCTCGCCGGTGGCGATGCAGGTGCCGACCGCGCAGGTGCCGGCGAGGTGCTCGTTCCAGTCCGAGCCGCGATAGAGGCCGGCGCGGCGCAGGTCCTCGTCGCGGCTGGAATCGCCGATGAAGTCGACGGCGACGCCGCGGGCATCGGCCAGGATCAGCACGTAGCCGAGGCCGGAGACCTGCCGGTACAAGGCTTCGACGCCGAAGCGCGCCACCCGGATCAGGTCGTCGAGGGCGTCGCGGTGCTCGCGCAGGCGGGCCTGGGTATGGATGTAGGCGCGCCGGGGAGCGGCGGGGTCGAGGCGGTACTCGGCCATGCAGCGCCGCCACGACTGGTCGATCAGCGGATCGCGCGCGCCGCCGCCGTCGCTCGCGGCCCGCACGAGCTCGTCGATATGCGCCATCACGGCAGAGCGCATCCGGTCCTCCCCGATCTTTTGCCCCATTCTGCGCGCGATCGGCGGGCGGGAAAAGACCGGGGACTGCAGGCCTTTGGGCTCAGGCCGGGCCGGCGCCCGTCGCGTCCGGCGGCACCGGCCGCGGGCGGCGGTTCTCGTCGATCGCCACGAAGGTGAACAGCGCCTGCGTGACCTGGATGGTCTCCTCGCTCTCGCGCGCGCGGCGCCAGGCCTCGATCTGGATGCGGATCGACGAGCGGCCGACCGAGACGATGTGGGCGTAGAGGCTGACCTCGTCGCCGACCACCACCGGTTGCAGGAAGGTCATGCCCTCCACCGCGATGGTGGCGCAGCGGCCCCGGGCGCGCCGCGCCGCGACATTGCCGGCGGCGAGATCCATCTGCGCCATCAGCCAGCCGCCAAAAATGTCGCCGGCCGGGTTGGTGTCGGCCGGCATGGCGATCGTGCGGATCACCGGCGGCCCCCAGCCGGCATCGGGGGCGCAAGGGGCGGAGGAGGGGTCGGTCATCGGTAGGCTCGGTCGCGGGGAGGGCACGGGAGGGTGGTTCTGACACTACGTCAGGGCGCGGGCGCGAGCGGCGCAGGATCGAGGCCATGGGCCTCGGCCAGCCGGTGCAGGTCGGCGCGGGTATCGTCCGGCAGGAGCAGGCCGTCGCGCCGGTTCCCGGCATCGGCCCGGGCCTCGATCTCGCCGGGATAGAACACCGCCTCGGCCCCTGCCGCGAGCGGCACCGCCTTCATCTCGGCGATGAAGCGCTCCATGCGGGATTCGAACTCGGCCAGCGGCTGGAGCCGGGCGATGTCGATGGCGAGCGCCAGGTGCCCGGCGCCGCTGCGGCGCTCGGCCTGGTAGGGGCCGGCGACGCCAGCCCCGAAGCCGCTGCCGGTGAGGACGCCCGAGAGCACGTCCATCACAGCCGAGATCGCGTAGCCCTTGTGCCCGGCCATGGGGGCGATCAGCCCGTCGATGGCGGCTTGCGGGTCGGTGGTCGGCCGGCCCTCCGCATCCATCGCCCAGCCGAGCGGGATCGCCTCGCCGCGCTGGCGGGCGAGGTAGACCTTGCCGCGCGCCACCGCCGTGTTGGCGATGTCGAGGACGAGGGGGGCGTGCCGGCCCGCCGGGGCGGCCCAGGACCACGGGTTGTTGCCGAGCGCCTTCACCCGTCCGCCCCAGGGGGCCATGGCGGGGCTGGCATTGGTGGATAAAAAGCCGATGAATCCG
Organism: Methylobacterium sp. EM32; assembly: GCF_040593685.1. Taxonomy (NCBI): domain Bacteria; kingdom Pseudomonadati; phylum Pseudomonadota; class Alphaproteobacteria; order Hyphomicrobiales; family Methylobacteriaceae; genus Methylobacterium; species Methylobacterium sp. EM32. The sequence continues at coordinate 74,670 of NZ_JBEXZS010000178.1, forward strand.
GCCCGCGCCGCCCGCAGGGTGAAGTACATCGCGGTGCCGAAATGATTCGAGTGGCGCACCGCCACGGCGCCGATGCCGTGGGCGCGCGCCCGCGCGATCGCCTCGTCCATGGCCCGCGCCGCCACGACCTGGCCCATCGCCTCGCGCCCGTCGATCACCGCGAGTCCGCCGGCATCGACCACGCGTTCCGGGATCGCGCGCGGGTCGCAGGCGCCGGATTGCAGGCGGGCGGCGTACCAGGGCAGGCGCATCACGCCGTGCGACTGGTGGCCCCAGAGATCGGCCTGGACGAGGCTGTCGGCGCAGAGGTGCGCGTGGTCGGGGCTGAGGCCGGAGGCGGTGTAGATTGCGGTGGCGAAGGAGACCAGGGCGTCGGCGGAGATACGCGGGTCGGTCATGCGGCGTCTCCCGGAAGGCGTCTTTGGGCGGGCGGTGGAGCTGCCCAGACATAAATCATGGCGCCGGAATCTCCTCTCCCCGCGGGCTACGGCCTTAACGGATTTGATTCGTTCGCCGGAAAACGCCGTGCAGTGCGCGGCCAAGCCGAATCTAAGGTTGAAATCAGTACCCGCAGAG